>NZ_JBQENK010000031.1:0-8746 GCF_052044735.1 Pseudomonas sp. 22526 | reverse complement strand
TGGCCACGCCGCGGACTGTCTGAAAAACCGCGTTATCCTTCATCGCGCGCAAGCTTCGCTCCTACAGGATCGGGGGAGCGGCTAGTGGTAGCGGCGGGCGATCAGGTGGTCGATGGACAACTTGCCGGGGCCGCGGGCCATCAGGTACAGCAGCACCGCTGCCCAGGTACCGTGGGTCGGGTAGGCGTCGGGGTAGACGAACAGCTGGATGACCAGGGTCATGCCCAGCAGCGCCAGGGCCGAGAAGCGCGTGGCGAAACCGATCAGCAGCAGAATGGGGAACAGATGCTCGGCGAATGCCGCCAGGTGCGCGGCCAGTTCGGGGGAGAGCAGCGGTACCCGGTACTCGCTCTGGAACAAGGGAATGGTCGAGTCGGCCAGGCGTGGCATGCCGAGTTCGAATGTCCCGGAGAACAGATCGATGGCCAGGCCCTCGACCTTGGTCTGGCCGGATTTCCAGAACACCGCGGCGATGGAAAAGCGGGCGATAAAGGCGATCAGGCTGTGGGGAATACGCTCCAGCAGCTGGATGAGCCGGTTCACCCCGTGGGTGAGTGGATGATGGTTGGTGCAGTGGGTGTGCATGTTCAGATCTCGGAATAGGGGGACAGGCGGGTGATGGCGCCGCGACCGATCAACAGCGCCAGGGCCTGGCTCGGATCGAATGCTGGATCGGCTGCCAAGGCATCGGTCGCGGCGACCTGTAGCGGCTGCGAGTGGTGCAGGCCGTGGATGAAGCAGGCGGCTCCGGCGTCGATGGCGAACACCTCGACCTCCAGGTCGTGACGCAGTACCAGGGCGTTCTGCCCTTGCTGCAGGTCGATTGCCTGCCAGTCGCCATCGCCCTGGTGGGCGGCCCATAAGGCGACCACCGGATGGGCCGACGCCAGCAGGCCGAGCGAAGGGTGCAGCTCCAGGCGCAATTGCCCCAGGGTCGCAGGCTCGGCCATGGCCGCGGCGATCTGCTGCGGTGGTACCGGGCAGGCGTCGGCGGCGTGATAGGCCGTGACCCGCAGGCGTTCCAGGCGCGCGACATCCGCCAGGTAAGGCAGGCCGGCGGCGGGAGGGAAACCGCCGATGAAATCGGCGAAGTCATGGCCATAGTCACTGAGCACCGCGCTGGTGGGCGGGAAGCGCCTGACATAGAGCGCGGCCATGGCCCGGAAGAACTCATCGCCCACCAGTTGCGCCACCACCGGATAGGCATCGGCCAGGGCGTTGATCAACGAGCTCTGCACATTGTTGCGGTACACCGCGAAGCGGCTGGCCGGGTCGGCGCCGTTGCCGCAGTACAGGCCCGCGGGGCAGGGCTGGTCGGGGTCGAGCAGGGCGCTGGCGAAGCTGGCTTGGGTGTTCACGGCAGCCTCCTGGCGCATTGCAGCAGCTCATCCGCCTGGCGCACCTCGGCATGCAGCACGGAAAACGCCGGCACCTGGTTGTCGCGCTCGATCAGGGTCGCGGTCGGTCCGATCCGTTCCAGCAGCCGCAGGTACAGCGCCCACACGGCGTTGTCGATCGGTGCGCCGTGATCGTCGATCAGCAAGCGGTCGCCCAGGCTGTCGCTGTCTTCGGCAAAGCCAGCGAGGTGAATCTCGCCCACCGCGGGCAACGGCAGGGCATCGATATAAGCCAGCGGGTCGCGCCGGTGGTTGATGCACGACACGTAGACATTGTTCACGTCCAGCAACAGGCCGCAGCCGGTGCGGCCTATCACCTCGCGGATGAACTCGGCCTCGTCCATGCTCGACTGGCGAAACTCCAGGTAGGTCGCCGGGTTCTCCAGCAGCATGGGGCGGCGCAATGTGTTCTGCACCTGGTCGATGTGTTCGCAGACGCGGTCCAGCGTCGGCCGGTCATAGGCCAGGGGCAGCAGGTCATTGAGAAACACCGGGCCGTGGCTGGACCAGGCCAGGTGTTCGGAAAAGGACTGGGGTTGATAACGCTCGATCAGCACGGCCAGGCGTTTCAGGTGCTGTTGGTCCAGCGGACCTTCAGCGCCGATCGACAGGCCGACGCCGTGCAGCGACAGCGGGTACTGTTCGCGGATCAGCCCCAGGTAGTGGTGGAACGGCCCGCCGGCGACCATGTAGTTTTCCGCATGGACTTCAAAGAAACCGATATCGGGCTGTTCCCTCAGGACCTGGCGAAAATGTTCGGTCTTGAGCCCCAGCCCGGCGCGTTGCGGCAGGCTGGAGGCGGTCGCCTGAGTGGCGGGACGCAAGGGAAGTGGTACGGCCGTGTTCATCATCGACACTCAGGCAGGTGGCTTACGACTTGGCTTTGTAGGCTTGCAGCTGGCCAAAACCGGTGGGCGAGGTGCTGCTGGCGGTTTTCTCGCAGGTGCCTTTAGGCACCAGCTTCCAGGCGTTGGCCTGGTGGTCGACCTTGGCGGTGCCGGCACAGGTGGTGCCCGCGCCTGCCGCGCAATCGTTCTTGCCTTTCATGGCGACGCCAAAGCATTTCTCCATGTCGTCGGCGGCCTGGGCGGTGGTCGGCAGCGCGGCCATGCTCAAGGCCGAACCGAGGGCCAGGGCCAGGGTGGCGGCGGACAGGGTGCGAGTGGTAGCGGTCATGGTGTTTCTCCAGAAAAGGTATTGGGGAAGGCAGGCATTCGTGCCTGCTTACCCCTCTAGAGTAGAGGCGATGGGGCTTGTTACAGCCCGAGCGAAAAAATTTCCATCTGTAGCCGCTGCCGCAGGCTGCGATCGGGGCAACGCCCCGCAAAGGCTGACGACTCGGAAAGTCCGGTACACCGCGCTGCCAGTGATTGCGACGGCTTCGCCGTCGATCGCAGCCTGCGGCAGCGGCTACAGGAGGGGGGATTTCCAGGCGAAAAAAAACGGCCCCGAAGGGCCGTTCTTTCTTGCAGCAGGTGCTCAGCCGCCCAGATAGGCTTCGCGCACCTTGGGGTCGGTCAGCAGGGCTTCGCCAGTGCCTTGCATCACCACCCGGCCGTTTTCCAGTACATAGGCACGGTCGGCGATCTTCAGCGCCTGGTTGGCGTTCTGCTCCACCAGGAACACCGTCACGCCGTCACGGCGCAGCTGTTCGATGATGTCGAAGATCTGCTGGATGATGATCGGCGCCAGGCCCAGGGACGGTTCGTCGAGCAGCAACAGCTTGGGTTTGCTCATCAGCGCACGGCCGATGGCGAGCATCTGCTGTTCGCCGCCGGACATGGTGCCGCCGCGCTGGTTGAAGCGTTCCTTGAGGCGCGGGAACAGGCCCAGGACCTTGTCCATCTGCTCCTGGTAGTCGCCCTTGTCGGTGAAGAACCCGCCCATGGCGAGGTTCTCCTCCACGGTCAGGCGGGCGAATACCCGACGACCTTCCGGCACCACGGCAATGCTCTTGCGCATGATCTGCGCGGAGCTCTGCCCCACCAGTTCCTCACCCAGGTAACGGATGCTGCCGCTGTGGGCCTGCGGCGAACCGCAGAGGGTCATCAGCAGGGTGGATTTGCCGGCGCCGTTGGCGCCGATCAAGGTGACGATCTCGCCCTGGCGGATCTCGACGTTGACGCTGTGCAGCGCCTGGATCTTGCCGTAGAAGGTGGAAACGTTTTCGAACTGCAGCATTTACGCTTCCCCCAGGTAGGCTTTGATCACTTCAGGATTGTCGCGGATCTGTTCCGGCGTGCCGTCGGCCAGGGGCGTGCCCTGGTTGATCACGACGATGTGGTCGGAAATGCTCATGACCAGCTTCATGTCGTGTTCGATCAGCAGCACGGTGGCGTTGTGCTCTTCGCGCAGCACGCCGATCAGCGCCTTGAGGTCTTCGGTTTCCCGCGGGTTGAGGCCGGCGGCCGGTTCGTCGAGCATGAGGATCCGCGGACGGGTCATCATGCAGCGGGCGATTTCCAGGCGGCGTTGCTGACCGTAGGCCAGGGTGCCGGCGGGACGGTTGGCGAACTCCTTGAGGTTGACCTT
Organism: Pseudomonas sp. 22526; assembly: GCF_052044735.1. NCBI lineage: Bacteria > Pseudomonadati > Pseudomonadota > Gammaproteobacteria > Pseudomonadales > Pseudomonadaceae > Pseudomonas > Pseudomonas sp. 22526. The sequence goes on along the minus strand of NZ_JBQENK010000031.1, from coordinate 4,817 downwards.
TTCCAGCCAGTACTCGGCGTATTCCATGGCCTCGCGCTCGCTCTTGCGAAACGCCGGGGTCTTGAACAGGCCGGCCAGGAAGTTGGTGTTCAGGTGACGGTGCTGGGCGATCAACAGGTTCTCGACCGCGGTCATGTCCTTGAACAGCCGCACGTTCTGGAAGGTGCGTACCACACCCTTGAGGGCGATCTTGTGGCCGGGCAGGCCCTGGATCGGCTCGCCGTCCAGCAGGATGCTGCCGGCGGTTGGCTGGTAGAAGCCGGTCAGGCAGTTGAACACCGTGGTCTTGCCGGCGCCGTTCGGGCCGATCATCGATACCACTTGTTTCTCTTTGACGGTCAGGGCCACGCCGTTGACCGCCAGCAGGCCGCCGAAGCGCATGCTCAGGCCCGTTACTTTCAGAATCTCACGGCTCATTTGCGCAGCTCCATGTGAGGACGTTGCATGGGCAGCAGGCCTTGAGGACGCCAGATCATCATCAGCACCATCATGGCGCCGAACATCAACATGCGGTATTCGCTGAATTCACGCATCAGTTCAGGCAGCAGGATCATCACGGTGGCCGCGAGGACCACGCCCAACTGCGAGCCCATGCCGCCCAGCACCACGATGGCGAGGATGGTCGCGGACTCGATGAAGGTGAAGGACTCCGGGGTCACCAAACCCTGGCGCGCGGCGAAGAAGCTGCCGGCGAAACCGGCGAAGCAGGCACCCAGGGTGAAGGCCGACAGCTTGATCACAGTCGGGTTCAGGCCCAGTGCGCGGCAGGCGATTTCGTCTTCACGCAGGGCTTCCCAGGCACGCCCCAGGGGCATGCGCAGCAAGCGGTTGATGACGAACAGGGCGAACAGCGCCAGCAACAGCGCGACCAGGTAGAGGAAGATCACCTTGTTGATCGAGTTGTATTCGATGCCGAAGTACTCGTGGAAGGTCTGCATGCCCTCGGCGGCCCGGCGTTCGAAGGACAGGCCGAAGAACGTCGGTTTATCGATGTTGCTGATGCCGTTCGGACCACCGGTGAGGTCGGTCAGGTTGCGCAGGAACAAGCGGATGATTTCACCGAAGCCCAGGGTCACGATCGCCAGGTAGTCGCCGCGCAGGCGCAATACCGGGAAGCCCAGCAGGAAGCCGAAAGTGGCTGCCATCAGGCCGGCGATAGGCAGGCAGATCCAGAAGCTCAACCCGTAGTAGTGCGACAGCAGCGCATAGCTGTAGGCGCCCACGGCGTAGAAGCCGACGTACCCCAGGTCCAGCAGGCCGGCCAGGCCGACCACGATGTTCAGGCCCAGGCCGAGCATCACATAGATCAGCACCAGGGTGGCGATATCCACCGCGCCGCGGGAGCCGAAGAACGGCCAGATAAACGCACCGATGATCAGCGCAATGATGACCCAGCGCTGGGTGGTCGGCAGGGTCAGGAAGTTACTGGCCTTGGCCGGGATCACCGGCATGTTGGGCGAGGACTTCCAGGCCGCGCTGATCTGATGGTCGAACAGCACCCGCAGGAACATCAGCACCGAACACAGGGCGATGATGGTCAGCGTGGTGGGGCTGGTGCCATGGACTTCCAGGTTGATGCCGACGATGGTCAGTTTCAAACCGAGTATCGGGTAGGCGACGGCCCACACCAGCAAGGCGCTGAAGAACGCCTGTCGAAGATTCCTAGTCATACTTTCTCAACCTCCGGACGGCCCAGCAGGCCGGTTGGCCGGAACAACAACACCAGAACCAGCAGGCCGAACGCCACGACGTCCTTGTACTGGTCGCCGAAGATATCGGCACCGAAGGCTTCCGCCACCCCAAGTACCAGGCCGCCCAGCATGGCGCCCGGAATGCTGCCGATGCCGCCCAGTACCGCGGCGGTGAAGGCCTTGAGACCGACCAGGAAGCCGGCGTTGGGGTTGATCACGCCGTATTGCATGCTCAGCAGCACGGCCGCGATCGCCGCCAGCGCGGCACCGATCACGAAGGTCAGGGCGATGATGTTGTTGGTGTTGATACCCAGCAGGTTGGCCATCTTGATGTCCTCGGCGCAGGCACGGCAGGCGCGGCCCAGGCGGGAACGGGAGATGAACAGGGTCAGGCCGAGCATGGCGATGAGGGTCACCACGAACACCACGATTTGCATGTAGGAGATCAGCACTTCATGTGCGCCACCTGGCCCGATGGAGAAGTTGCCCGGGATCAGGTTGGGAATGGATTTGTCCTTGGAGTCTTGCGCCAGCAGAACCGTGTTCTGCAGGAAGATCGACATGCCGATGGCGGAGATCAGCGGGATCAGACGGTTGCTGCCGCGCAGGGGGCGATAGGCGATCCGTTCGATGCTGTAGCCGTAGGCACTGGTAACGACGATGGTCGCGATGAAGGCCGCGGTCATCAACAGCGGGACACTGTCGAGTCCCATCATGGTCAGCCCCGCGATGGCGATGAACGCCACATAGGAACCGATCATGTACACCTCGCCGTGGGCGAAGTTGATCATTCCAATGATGCCGTAAACCATCGTATAGCCGATGGCGATCAGGGCATACGTGCTGCCAACGGTGAGACCGTTAACCAGCTGTTGGAAAAAGTGATAGAGGTCAGGCATTACAGCGCTCCTAAAAACCTGATACGCATTTCACTGGTGGAGTCATTTTCCCGCCTGTGCCCCGTGGATCTGCATCCACTTCGGTTCAGGTTTTGCCAGCGAACCGCTGATGACGGTTTTGAGATTTTCAGGTGGGCGGGCTTCCGGATCACGGAAGACAGGCCCAATACGTTCGTAAAACAAAGCCCACGGCACGCCGTGGGCTTTATTGGCAGTCAGTCAGACAGGGCCTTACTGAGGCGAGACTTCGGTTTTAGGTTTGCCGAAGTGCCACTCGTAGACCACGAACTTGAAGTCTTTCAGGTCGCCCTTGGCGTCGAAGCTCAGGTCGCCAGTCGGGGTCTTGAAAGTACCGGCGTGGATGGCTTCGGCCACTTTGGTCGGGTCTTCGCTCTTGGCCGCGGTGATACCGCCGGCAATGACTTCAACCGCGGAGTAGGAAGGGAACACGAACGGACCGCTCGGGTCTTCTTTCTTGGCCTTGAACGCATCTGCCAGGGCCACGTTGGCCGGATCCTGGTCGAAGGATTTCGGCAGGGTCACCAGCAGGCCTTCGGAAGCGTCCTTGGCGATCTGCGAAATGGAGTCGTTACCCACGCCTTCCGGACCCATGAACTTGGCCTTCAGGCCTTTTTCCTGGGCTTGGCGCAGGATCAGGCCCAGCTCGGGGTGGTAGCCGCCGTAGTAGACGAAGTCGACGTTGGCTTGCTTGAGCTTGGCGATCATCGAGGAGAAGTCTTTGTCGCCGGCGTTGATGCCTTCGAACACTGCAACCTTGGTGCCTTTCTTCTCGAGGGTCTGTTTGACGGCGGTGGCGATGCCTTCACCGTATTGCTGCTTGTCGTGCAGCACGGCAACGATTTTCGGCTTCACGTGGTCGGCGATGTAGTTGCCGGCGGCAGGGCCCTGGGCGCTGTCCAGGCCGATGGTGCGGAACACCATCTTGTAGCCACGGGTGGTGATGTCCGGGCTGGTGGCGGCGGGGGTGATCATGACCACGCCTTCGTCTTCGTAGATGTCCGAAGCCGGTTGAGTGGAGCTGGAGCACAGGTGACCGATCACGAACTTGACGCCGTCGTTGACGACTTTGTTGGCTACGGCAACGGCTTGTTTCGGGTCGCAGGCATCATCGTATTCGACGGCCTGGAGCTGCTTGCCATCGACGCCGCCCTTGGCGTTGATTTTTTCGATGGCCATTTTCGCGCCACTGAACTGCATGTCGCCGTACTGGGCTACAGGGCCGGTCTTGGGGCCGGCGATGCCAATCTTGATGGTGTCAGCTGCGAACGAATGGCTGGCGACTCCGGCCAGAACCATAGCGGCAAACAGTTTGGAAATCTGCTTAGTAGCCTTATTCATAGTGCTCCACTCTTACTGTTGTAATTTTTATAGTCCTGGCGCCGTAGCAGCAGAACCGGGTCAGATATCTCTTGGATATCCCCGGAAAATGCCCCCGGCAACTGTACCGGTACAGTGTAGAGCGCCGATTGTTAGCCTGGGAAGCTGGCGCCAGGGGGCAAAATCAGGGGGTGTCGCTTTATTGAAAGAAAAAGACAGAATCGCGGCGGGGTTTTGACCGTATTCAGCGAGCAATCCTTGGCTCTCCTGCACTTCTCTATCGTTGACGCAATTGCAACCGGGTTTGTCTGCCAGAGCACCGACGTTATCATTGCGCCGATTTCTTTTCGGGACAGGCCCATGACTCAAGAACCTAGCACCCTCTATGCCAAGCTGCTTGGCGAAACCGCATCTATTACCTGGAAGGAGCTGGAGCCGTTCTTCGCCAAGGGTGCCCTATTGTGGGTCGACGCCGAGCTGGATCTGATCGAGGCGGCTGAGGCAATGGCTGAGAACCAGGCCGGAAAAGTCTCTGCCTGGCTGGCTGCCGAGAAGGTGGGCAAGGTGTCTGCAACGCGGGCGCTGGATCTGGTGGAGCGCGATCCGCTGCTGTGGGCGGTGGTGGTTTCGCCGTGGATTCTGGTCCAGGAAAGGGCGCAGGCCGAAGGTTGAGCACCAAAACGGTGCCTGGTTTTTTCGGCTGAAAGTGTGTAGCCGAGTAACCGCGATCAGGCTAATGGCAAGTTGCCGTAGAGAAAGGCCCCAGCTTGACGGTGACGTAAGCGGAATGGGAACAGTTTTCAAGGCCGCCTGAGGGCGGCCTGATTGTTTCAGGGTATTAACAGCACTTCCCTATAAACGCCATTTCCCCCTGTAGGAGCGAAGCTTG
>NZ_JBQENK010000030.1:11593-49999 GCF_052044735.1 Pseudomonas sp. 22526 | reverse complement strand
ATTGACGGTTCGATCTTCTCGGTCGAAAGCGGAGAAAAAGAGGTGTTGACAGCAGCGTGTAACGCTGTAGAATTCGCCTCCCGCTGACGAGAGATCGGAAGCGCAAGTGGTTGAAGTTGCAAAGGAAACTTTGAAAACTTCTTAAAATAACCGCTTGACAGATACAGAGGCTGCTGTAGAATGCGCGCCTCGGTTGAGACGAAAGACTTAACCAACCGCTCTTTAACAACTGAATCAAGCAATTCGTGTGGGTGCTTGTGGAGTCAGACTGATAGTCAGAAAGATTATCAGCATCACAAGTTACTCCGCGAGAAATCAAAGATGTAACCAACGATTGCTGAGCCAAGTTTAGGGTTTTCTCAAAACCCAAAGATGTTTGAACTGAAGAGTTTGATCATGGCTCAGATTGAACGCTGGCGGCAGGCCTAACACATGCAAGTCGAGCGGTAGAGAGAAGCTTGCTTCTCTTGAGAGCGGCGGACGGGTGAGTAATGCCTAGGAATCTGCCTGGTAGTGGGGGATAACGTTCGGAAACGGACGCTAATACCGCATACGTCCTACGGGAGAAAGCAGGGGACCTTCGGGCCTTGCGCTATCAGATGAGCCTAGGTCGGATTAGCTAGTTGGTGAGGTAATGGCTCACCAAGGCGACGATCCGTAACTGGTCTGAGAGGATGATCAGTCACACTGGAACTGAGACACGGTCCAGACTCCTACGGGAGGCAGCAGTGGGGAATATTGGACAATGGGCGAAAGCCTGATCCAGCCATGCCGCGTGTGTGAAGAAGGTCTTCGGATTGTAAAGCACTTTAAGTTGGGAGGAAGGGTACTTACCTAATACGTGAGTATTTTGACGTTACCGACAGAATAAGCACCGGCTAACTCTGTGCCAGCAGCCGCGGTAATACAGAGGGTGCAAGCGTTAATCGGAATTACTGGGCGTAAAGCGCGCGTAGGTGGTTCGTTAAGTTGGATGTGAAATCCCCGGGCTCAACCTGGGAACTGCATCCAAAACTGGCGAGCTAGAGTATGGTAGAGGGTGGTGGAATTTCCTGTGTAGCGGTGAAATGCGTAGATATAGGAAGGAACACCAGTGGCGAAGGCGACCACCTGGACTGATACTGACACTGAGGTGCGAAAGCGTGGGGAGCAAACAGGATTAGATACCCTGGTAGTCCACGCCGTAAACGATGTCAACTAGCCGTTGGGAGCCTTGAGCTCTTAGTGGCGCAGCTAACGCATTAAGTTGACCGCCTGGGGAGTACGGCCGCAAGGTTAAAACTCAAATGAATTGACGGGGGCCCGCACAAGCGGTGGAGCATGTGGTTTAATTCGAAGCAACGCGAAGAACCTTACCAGGCCTTGACATCCAATGAACTTTCCAGAGATGGATTGGTGCCTTCGGGAACATTGAGACAGGTGCTGCATGGCTGTCGTCAGCTCGTGTCGTGAGATGTTGGGTTAAGTCCCGTAACGAGCGCAACCCTTGTCCTTAGTTACCAGCACGTTATGGTGGGCACTCTAAGGAGACTGCCGGTGACAAACCGGAGGAAGGTGGGGATGACGTCAAGTCATCATGGCCCTTACGGCCTGGGCTACACACGTGCTACAATGGTCGGTACAGAGGGTTGCCAAGCCGCGAGGTGGAGCTAATCCCATAAAACCGATCGTAGTCCGGATCGCAGTCTGCAACTCGACTGCGTGAAGTCGGAATCGCTAGTAATCGCGAATCAGAATGTCGCGGTGAATACGTTCCCGGGCCTTGTACACACCGCCCGTCACACCATGGGAGTGGGTTGCACCAGAAGTAGCTAGTCTAACCTTCGGGAGGACGGTTACCACGGTGTGATTCATGACTGGGGTGAAGTCGTAACAAGGTAGCCGTAGGGGAACCTGCGGCTGGATCACCTCCTTAATCGACGACATCAGCTGCTTCATAAGCTCCCACACGAATTGCTTGATTCATTGAAGAAGACGATTGGGTCTGTAGCTCAGTTGGTTAGAGCGCACCCCTGATAAGGGTGAGGTCGGCAGTTCGAATCTGCCCAGACCCACCAATTACTGGTGCACCCTGTAGCGATACGGGGCCATAGCTCAGCTGGGAGAGCGCCTGCCTTGCACGCAGGAGGTCAGCGGTTCGATCCCGCTTGGCTCCACCATTACAGATTGGTCTCCATCGTTTAAAGCTTAGAAATGAGCATTCCGCCAGAACGGCGATGAATGTTGATTTCTGATCTTTATCAGAATCGTTCTTTAAAAATTTGGGTATGTGATAGAAAGATAGACTGAATGGCACTTTCACTGGTGTTTATTCAGGCTAAGGTAAAATTTGTGAGTTGCTCTCATGAGCATTGCGAATTTTCGGCGAATGTCGTCTTCATAGTATAACCAGATTGCTTGGGGTTATATGGTCAAGTGAAGAAGCGCATACGGTGGATGCCTTGGCAGTCAGAGGCGATGAAAGACGTGGTAGCCTGCGAAAAGCTTCGGGGAGTCGGCAAACAGACTTTGATCCGGAGATGTCTGAATGGGGGAACCCAGCCATCATAAGATGGTTATCTTGTACTGAATACATAGGTGCAAGAGGCGAACCAGGGGAACTGAAACATCTAAGTACCCTGAGGAAAAGAAATCAACCGAGATTCCCTTAGTAGTGGCGAGCGAACGGGGACTAGCCCTTAAGTGGCTTTGAGATTAGCGGAACGCTCTGGAAAGTGCGGCCATAGTGGGTGATAGCCCTGTACGCGAAAATCTCTTAGTCATGAAATCGAGTAGGACGGAGCACGAGAAACTTTGTCTGAATATGGGGGGACCATCCTCCAAGGCTAAATACTACTGACTGACCGATAGTGAACTAGTACCGTGAGGGAAAGGCGAAAAGAACCCCGGAGAGGGGAGTGAAATAGATCCTGAAACCGTATGCGTACAAGCAGTGGGAGCAGACTTTGTTCTGTGACTGCGTACCTTTTGTATAATGGGTCAGCGACTTATATTCAGTGGCGAGCTTAACCGAATAGGGGAGGCGTAGCGAAAGCGAGTCTTAATAGGGCGTTTAGTCGCTGGGTATAGACCCGAAACCGGGCGATCTATCCATGGGCAGGTTGAAGGTTAGGTAACACTGACTGGAGGACCGAACCGACTACCGTTGAAAAGTTAGCGGATGACCTGTGGATCGGAGTGAAAGGCTAATCAAGCTCGGAGATAGCTGGTTCTCCTCGAAAGCTATTTAGGTAGCGCCTCATGTATCACTGTAGGGGGTAGAGCACTGTTTCGGCTAGGGGGTCATCCCGACTTACCAAACCGATGCAAACTCCGAATACCTACAAGTGCCGAGCATGGGAGACACACGGCGGGTGCTAACGTCCGTCGTGAAAAGGGAAACAACCCAGACCGTCAGCTAAGGTCCCAAAGTTATGGTTAAGTGGGAAACGATGTGGGAAGGCTTAGACAGCTAGGAGGTTGGCTTAGAAGCAGCCACCCTTTAAAGAAAGCGTAATAGCTCACTAGTCGAGTCGGCCTGCGCGGAAGATGTAACGGGGCTCAAACCATACACCGAAGCTACGGGTATCACGTAAGTGATGCGGTAGAGGAGCGTTCTGTAAGCCTGTGAAGGTGAGTTGAGAAGCTTGCTGGAGGTATCAGAAGTGCGAATGCTGACATGAGTAACGACAATGGGTGTGAAAAACACCCACGCCGAAAGACCAAGGTTTCCTGCGCAACGTTAATCGACGCAGGGTTAGTCGGTCCCTAAGGCGAGGCTGAAAAGCGTAGTCGATGGAAAACAGGTTAATATTCCTGTACTTCTAGTTATTGCGATGGAGGGACGGAGAAGGCTAGGCCAGCTTGGCGTTGGTTGTCCAAGTTTAAGGTGGTAGGCTGGAATCTTAGGTAAATCCGGGATTCTAAGGCCGAGAGCTGATGACGAGTTACCTTTTAGGTGACGAAGTGGTTGATGCCATGCTTCCAAGAAAAGCTTCTAAGCTTCAGATAACTAGGAACCGTACCCCAAACCGACACAGGTGGTTGGGTAGAGAATACCAAGGCGCTTGAGAGAACTCGGGTGAAGGAACTAGGCAAAATGGCACCGTAACTTCGGGAGAAGGTGCGCCGGTGAGGGTGAAGGACTTGCTCCGTAAGCCCATGCCGGTCGAAGATACCAGGCCGCTGCGACTGTTTATTAAAAACACAGCACTCTGCAAACACGAAAGTGGACGTATAGGGTGTGACGCCTGCCCGGTGCCGGAAGGTTAATTGATGGGGTTAGCTAACGCGAAGCTCTTGATCGAAGCCCCGGTAAACGGCGGCCGTAACTATAACGGTCCTAAGGTAGCGAAATTCCTTGTCGGGTAAGTTCCGACCTGCACGAATGGCGTAACGATGGCGGCGCTGTCTCCACCCGAGACTCAGTGAAATTGAAATCGCTGTGAAGATGCAGTGTATCCGCGGCTAGACGGAAAGACCCCGTGAACCTTTACTATAGCTTTGCACTGGACTTTGAATTTGCTTGTGTAGGATAGGTGGGAGGCTTTGAAGCGTGGACGCCAGTTCGCGTGGAGCCATCCTTGAAATACCACCCTGGCAACTTTGAGGTTCTAACTCAGGTCCGTTATCCGGATCGAGGACAGTGTATGGTGGGTAGTTTGACTGGGGCGGTCTCCTCCTAAAGAGTAACGGAGGAGTACGAAGGTGCGCTCAGACCGGTCGGAAATCGGTCGTAGAGTATAAAGGCAAAAGCGCGCTTGACTGCGAGACAGACACGTCGAGCAGGTACGAAAGTAGGTCTTAGTGATCCGGTGGTTCTGTATGGAAGGGCCATCGCTCAACGGATAAAAGGTACTCCGGGGATAACAGGCTGATACCGCCCAAGAGTTCATATCGACGGCGGTGTTTGGCACCTCGATGTCGGCTCATCACATCCTGGGGCTGAAGCCGGTCCCAAGGGTATGGCTGTTCGCCATTTAAAGTGGTACGCGAGCTGGGTTTAGAACGTCGTGAGACAGTTCGGTCCCTATCTGCCGTGGACGTTTGAGATTTGAGAGGGGCTGCTCCTAGTACGAGAGGACCGGAGTGGACGAACCTCTGGTGTTCCGGTTGTCACGCCAGTGGCATTGCCGGGTAGCTATGTTCGGAAAAGATAACCGCTGAAAGCATCTAAGCGGGAAACTTGCCTCAAGATGAGATCTCACTGGAACCTTGAGTTCCCTAAAGGGCCGTCGAAGACTACGACGTTGATAGGTTGGGTGTGTAAGCGCTGTGAGGCGTTGAGCTAACCAATACTAATTGCCCGTGAGGCTTGACCATATAACACCCAAGCAATTTGCTTAAGAGCGAGTTGCGGTGTGTGAAGACGAAATGAACCGAAAGTTTGCACCGCTCACAAAACACCACAAAGCTATTACATACCCAATTTGCCGAAGCGTCGAAAGACGAGTCGGCACACCGAATTTCTTGACGACCATAGAGCATTGGAACCACCTGATCCCATCCCGAACTCAGAAGTGAAACGATGCATCGCCGATGGTAGTGTGGGGTTTCCCCATGTGAGAGTAGGTCATCGTCAAGATTAAATTCCGAAACCCCAATTGCGAAAGCAATTGGGGTTTTGTTTTTGTGCGACAAAAAATGCCTCATTCCTCGCAACACTCACGTTGGTCCTCTCAGCTGTCACCGCTGCGCGACAGTGCTAAGGTTTGGCCCTAGCTTTTGCATTTTCCAAGGAAGCCCTTATGCCGGACGCCTCGTCCCTCAGCGCTGGTTTTATGGTGGTTCACGGTAACCGCCTGGACGAGTTGCGCAGCCTGGTGGTCAGCTGGATGCGGCGTTACCCCTTGGCGCCGCTGGAGAATGAGATCGCCCTGGTGCAGAGCAACGGCATTGCCCAATGGCTGAAGCTGGCACTGGCTGAGGATCCCGAGGAAGATGACATGGGTGGCTGCGGCATCGCCGCCGCCATCGACGTGCAGCTCCCCGGCAGTTTCATGTGGCAGCTTTATCGCATGGTGCTGGGACGGGATGAAATCCCGCCTAAATCCCTGTTGGATAAAGCGCCGCTGACCTGGCGCCTGATGCGGCTCTTGCCCGAGCTGATCGATCAGCCGCACTTCGAACCGCTGCGACGTTTCCTCACTCACGACACGGATCTGCGCAAACGCTATCAATTGGCCGAGCGCCTGGCTGACCTGTTCGACCAATATCAGGTCTATCGCGCCGACTGGCTGGAAGACTGGGCCGCAGGACGACATCAGCTACGCAGTGCTCGAGGCGAGCCCAAGGCCCTGACCCCCGCCAACTGCTGGCAGGCCGAACTGTGGCGCGCGTTGTTGCTGGACGTGGGGGAGGAAGGCATGGCGCAGAGCCGCGCCGGTGTTCACCAACGGTTCATCGAACGTATTTTCAGCCTGGAAGCGGCACCCCAGGGATTACCCTCGCGAGTGATCGTTTTCGGGATTTCCTCCCTGCCGGCACAAGCCCTTGAAGCCTTGGCCGGATTGGCTCGGTTCAGCCAGGTCCTGCTGTGTGTACACAACCCCTGTCGTCACCATTGGGCGGATATCGTCGCCGACAAGGACCTGCTGCGCCATCAATACAAACGTCAGGCGCGCAAGGCGGGAATGCCCGCAGTGCTCGACCCGCAGACCCTGCATCAACATGCCCACCCGTTGCTCGCCGCCTGGGGTAAACAGGGCCGTGACTACATCAACCTGCTCGACAGCTACGACGATCCCAACAGCTATCGTTCGGCCTTTCGCGACGGCCGTATCGACCTGTTCAGCGAGAGTCAGCCGCAGACCCTGCTGAACCAGCTGCAAGACGATATTCTCGAATTGCGCCCGCTGGAGGAGACCCGTCAGTTATGGCCGGCGGTCGATCTACAGCAGGACAAGTCGATCCGTTTTCACATTGCCCACAGTGCCCAGCGCGAAGTGGAGATTCTCCACGACCAACTGCTCGCGCGCTTCAGTGAGGACTCCGAATTACGTCCGCGGGATGTGATCGTGATGGTCCCGGACATCGACAGTTACGCGCCGCATATTCGCGCGGTCTTCGGCCAGCTGGAGCGTGACGATCGGCGTTTCATTCCATTCACCCTGACGGACCAGGGCCAGCGTGGCCGCGACCCATTGCTGATTGCCGTGGAGCATCTGCTCAAACTGCCAGACAGCCGTTTCCCCGTCAGCGAAATTCTCGACTTGTTGGACGTCCCGGCATTACGTGCACGCTTTGCTGTGGACGAAGCCGATCTGCCGACCTTGCATCGCTGGATCGAAGGCGCCGGCATCCGCTGGGGCATGAACGCGCAGCAACGGGCCGACCTGGGACTGCCAGAAGAACTGGAGCAGAACAGTTGGCGTTTTGGCCTGCGCCGCATGTTGCTGGGTTACGCCGTGGGGCGCTCCGATGCCTGTGAGGGGATCGAACCTTACGATGAAATCGGTGGCCTGGACGCGGCACTGATCGGGCCGCTGGTGGCCTTGCTCGATGCGCTGGAGACGGCGTATCAGAACCTCACCTTGCCGGCTTCGCCGCCGCAGTGGGGCGAGCGCCTGCAAACCCTCACGCAGCAGTTCTTCCTGGCCAGTACCGAACATGACGACTACCTGCTGAGCCAACTCGAATACTTGCGCGAAACCTGGCTGGAAACCTGCGAGTCGGTCGGCCTGCACGATGAGCTGCCGCTGACCGTGGTCCGCGAGGCCTGGCTGGCCGGCCTGGACCAGGGGCGCTTGTCCCAGCGCTTCCTGGCCGGTGCGGTGAATTTCTGCACGCTGATGCCGATGCGCGCGATTCCATTCAAACTGGTATGCCTGCTGGGGATGAACGACGGCGACTACCCGCGAGCGCAACCGCCGCTGGATTTCGACCTGATGGGCAGCGACTACCGCCCCGGTGACCGCTCGCGGCGCGAAGACGACCGTTACCTGCTGCTGGAGGCGCTGCTTTCGGCGCGGGATCAACTGTATGTCAGTTGGGTTGGTCGCAGTATTCGCGACAACAGCGAACGCCCGGCTTCGGTGTTGATCGGCCAGTTGCGTGATCATCTGGCCAGTGGCTGGAAGCTGGCGAATGATCAGGACGACCTGCTCGACGCCATGACCCAGGAGCATCCACTGCAACCTTTCAGTGCCCGCTACTTCCACGAAGGCGATGGGCTGTTCAGCTATGCTCGTGAGTGGCAACTGCTGCACCAAGTCCAAGCCGCTGCTCAACCGCTTGAGCTTCTGGCGCCCTATGTCCAGGAAGAGCCTTTGAGCCTGGGGCAGTTGCAGGACTTCCTGCGTAACCCGGTGCGACATTTCTTCAGCCAGCGCCTCAAGGTGTTCTTCGAGGCGGCCGACGCACCCTTGGCCGACGAAGAACCTTTTGTGCTCGACGCACTGCAACGCTACAGCCTGAGCGACAGTCTGCTGGAGGCGGCGTTGAGCAGCGCCGATGACCCAGACCAGGCCTTGCAGGCCCAGGCGCAGCGGCTGCAGGCCAGCGGTCTGCTGCCCATGGCCGGTTTTGGCGAGAGCCTGCAAAGAGAGCTGATCGAGCCCTTGCCGGATCTGCTGATGCGCTATCGGCAATTGCTGGAGTTATGGCCAACCCCCGTCACCAGCGCCTTGCCGATTACCCTTGAACTCAAGGACGTGAAGCTCGAAGGCTGGCTGAGCGGCCTGCATCAACGCAGTGATGGCGGGCTGCTGTCGGTCACCACCATCCCTAACAGCATTGGCTCGCCCAAGACTCGCAAGTGGCACCGCTTGACTCGTCCCTGGGTCAATCACCTGGTGGCCTGTGCCAGCGGCTATACCTTGACCACTGCGCTGGTGGCCAGCGACGACAGCTTATTGTTGCCCCCTCTGGACCGCGATTCGGCGCTGCAGAGTCTCGGCGACCTGCTGTTGGCCTGGCAGGCGGGCATGTGCCAGCCATTGCCGGTAGCCGTGAAAACCGCTTTTGCCTGGTTGGGCCAGAGCGATCCGGGCAAAGCCGAAGCTGCGGCGCGTAAAGCTTATGAAGGCGACGGCCAGACCAGCGATGGCGAGCGCCGGGAAAGCCCGGCCCTGGCGCGCCAGTACCCGGACTACAACGCTCTGATCGCTGATGAAACCTTCAGCGGCTGGGTTGATGCCTTGTACCGCCCACTATTACAGGCGCCCTGGCGCTCCGCGGCCAATGGGGAGGCTGACGCATGACCCGGCAAGCACCTTTGGCCCTGGCGTTCCCGCTACGGGGCAGTCAACTGATCGAAGCCAGCGCCGGTACTGGCAAGACCTTTACCATCTCGGCGCTCTACCTGCGCCTGGTGCTGGGGCACGGCGGCGAGCAGGCCGGGTTCGGCCGCGAGTTGTTGCCACCGCAGATTCTGGTGGTGACCTTTACCGACGCGGCGACCAAGGAGCTGCGCGAGCGGATCCGCACCCGCCTGGCTGAAGCCGCGCGCTTCTTCCGCGAGGAAACCGCCGCGCCCGACGCGCTGATTGCCGAGTTGCGCGATCAGTTCGCCGCCGAGCAATGGCCGGGTTGCGCCAGTCGCCTGGATATCGCCGCGCAATGGATGGACGAGGCGGCAGTCTCGACCATCCACAGTTGGTGTCAGCGCATGCTGCGCGAGCACGCGTTCGACAGCGGCAGCCTGTTTACCCAGACCCTGGAAACCGACCACAGCGATCTGCTGGGCGAAGTGCTGCGCGACTACTGGCGCCTGTTTTGCTACCCGATGCAGGGCGATGCACTGAACTGGGTACGGGCCAACTGGGGTGGGCCCGCGGCCTTGCTGCCCAGGGTGCGTGCGCTGTTCGGCAGCGAGCGTGAAGTGGACCAGGAGCAGACCCCTGCGCAGTTGATCGAAGCCTGCCTGCTGGAGCGCCGCGCCGCCCTGGTGCAGCTCAAGGCACCCTGGCTGCAATGGGCCGAGCAACTGCGGGAGATCTGCTTGCAGGGCGTCGCCAGCAAGGCGGTCGATGGCCGCAAGATGCAGGCGCGTTACTTCGAGCCCTGGTTCGAAAAGATCACGGCCTGGGCCGAAGACGAATCCATAGAGCAACTGGATATCGGCACCGGCTTCAGCCGCCTGACCCCCGAAGGCATGGCTGAGGCCTGGAAGGGCGATGCGCCGGATCATCCCGCGCTGGAGGCCATGGCCGGGCTCAAGGCCGCGCTCGATGCCCTGCCGAGTCCCGACGCCGCGGTGTTGCAACACGCCGCGCGCTGGGTCGGCGCGCGCTTCGAGGAAGAGAAGCGCCGGCGGGCCGAGATGGGCTTCGATGACATGCTGCTGCGCCTCGACGCCGCATTGCAGGCTGAGGGTGGCGAGCGTCTGGCGACGCTGATTCGCGAGCAGTTCCCGGTTGCCCTGATCGACGAATTCCAGGACACCGACCCGGTGCAGTACCGGATCTTCGAAAGCATCTATCGCATCGAGGACAACAACCCCGAGACCGGGCTGTTCCTGATCGGCGACCCCAAGCAGGCGATCTACGCTTTCCGCGGGGCGGACATTTATACCTACCTGCGCGCTCGCCAGGCCACCAGCGGCCGCTTGCATACCCTGGGCACCAACTTTCGTTCCAGCCATGCCATGGTCAAGGCGGTGAACCACGTATTCGAACGTGCCGAATCCCGTGAGCAAGGGCACGGCGCGTTCCTGTTCCGGGAGAAAAACGGAGAGAACCCGGTGCCGTTCCTGTCGGTGGCATCCCAGGGGCGCAAAGAGCAGCTACAGAGAGAAGGGCAGGTGGTGCCGGCGCTGAACATCTGGCACCTGGCCACGGAGCAAGCCATTTCCGGTGCGCTGTACCGGCAGCAACTGGCGGCGGCCTGCGCCAGCGAAATCGTCGCCTTGCTCAACGGCGGGCAGCAGGCCAGCGCCGGCTTCGCCCGTGACGGCCAGCCCTTCAAAGGGTTGCTGCCGGCGGACATCGCCATTCTGGTCCGCGATGGCAAGGAGGCTCAGGCCGTGCGCGGCGAGCTGGCCGCGCGCGGGGTGCGCAGCGTGTACCTGTCGGACAAGGACTCGGTATTCGCCGCCCAGGAAGCCCACGACCTGCTGGCCTGGCTCAAGGCCTGTGCCGAGCCGGATATCGAGCGTCCGCTGCGTGCCGCGCTGGCCTCCATCACCCTGAACCTGCCGCTGGTTGAGCTGGAGCGTTTGAACCAGGACGAGCTGGCCTGGGAGAGCCGGGTCATGCAGTTCCGCGGTTATCGCCTGATCTGGCGTACCCAGGGTGTGCTGCCGATGCTGCGGCGCCTGCTGCACGACTTCCAGTTGCCCCAGGCCTTGATCGCCCGCAGCGATGGCGAACGGGTCCTGACCAACCTGCTGCACCTGTCCGAACTGTTGCAGCAGGCGGCTGCCGAGTTGGACGGCGAACAAGCGCTGATCCGCCATCTGGCCGAGCACCTGGCCTTGTCCGGGCAGGCTGGCGAAGAACAGATCCTGCGTCTGGAAAGCGACGAGCAACTGGTCAAGGTGGTGACCATCCACAAGTCCAAGGGCCTGGAGTACCCGTTGGTGTTCCTGCCATTCATCTGTTCGGCCAAGCCGGTGGATGGCAGTCGCCTGCCGCTGCACTACCACGATGAGTCGGGCAAGGCCCAGGTGACGCTGCGGCCGACCCCGGAGCTGATTGCCCAGGCTGATGACGAGCGTCTGGCCGAGGATTTGCGCCTGCTCTACGTGGCCCTGACCCGTGCCCAGCATGCCTGCTGGCTGGGTGTCGCCGACCTCAAGCGCGGCAACCACAACAGCTCGGTGCTGCACCTCTCGGCCCTGGGCTACCTGTTGGGCGGCGGTGCGCTGTTGAGCGAGTCCAGTGGCCTGGCGCGCTGGCTGCAAGATTTGCAACAAGGCTGCGAGGCCATGAGTGTCAGGGAAATGCCCGGCGCCACCGACAGCCGCTTCCATCCACCGCGCAACGACGCCACCCTGTTGGCGCCCCTGGCGCCCAAGCGGTGCGCTGCGGAAAACTGGTGGATCGCTTCCTATAGCGCCCTGCGCATCAGCGACAGCCTGGGGGCCGGCAGTACCGAGGCCCCGGAAAGTCCTCAGGCGCAGAAACTCTTCGACGACGAGCGCCTCGACCCCGATGCCCCGCGTGAAGTCGTGGCCAGCGGCGCGGACATCCATCGGTTCCCCCGTGGACCGAACCCCGGGACTTTCCTCCATGGCCTGCTGGAATGGGCCGGTGATGAGGGTTTTGCCGCAGACCCAGCTGCTATCGAGGACGCCATCGGCCGTCGCTGTAATCGCCGCGGTTGGGAAGGCTGGATTCGTACATTGAGCGACTGGTTGCAGCACCTGTTGCAACTGCCTTTGCCAGCCGGAGCGGGGCGACCGCCGGTGGTGCTTGCGCAGTTGAGCCAATACCGGGTCGAGATGGAGTTCTGGTTCGCCAGCCATAAGGTCGATGTGCTCAAGCTCGACGAACTGGTGCGCCAGTACACCCATCAAGGCGTGCCCCGGGTGACCGCCGAACCGGTACTGCTCAACGGCATGTTCAAGGGCTTTATCGACCTGACCTTCGAGCATGAAGGGCGTTATTACGTGGCCGACTACAAATCCAACTGGCTGGGCGTGGATGACGCCGCCTATACCGAGCAGGCCATGGAACAATCGATTCTCGACAACCGTTACGACCTGCAATACGTGCTGTACCTGCTGGCCCTGCATCGCCAGTTGCGGGCACGTCTGGCGGACTACGATTACGACCGGCACATGGGCGGCGCCCTGTATCTGTTCTTGCGCGGCACGGGCTCGGCCAGCCGCGGCGTGTTTTTCACCCGACCGCCCCGTGAGCTGATCGAGCGCCTGGACCGCCTGTTCCAGGGCAAACCCGAGCAGCCCAGGGCCGAGCCGGCGTGGGAACAGGGAGTATTGCTGTGATCGAGGACCTGCTGACGCCACTGCAACCCCAGCCCCAGTCCGACCTGGCGCCCCTGGTACGGGCCGCCGATCTGCTGCTGTTGCTCGATCGTTGGG
The DNA here is from genome assembly GCF_052044735.1 of Pseudomonas sp. 22526. Lineage (NCBI taxonomy): Bacteria > Pseudomonadati > Pseudomonadota > Gammaproteobacteria > Pseudomonadales > Pseudomonadaceae > Pseudomonas > Pseudomonas sp. 22526. The sequence continues at coordinate 37,035 of NZ_JBQENK010000030.1, read as the reverse complement.
TCGAGCGCGGCTGGTTGCGCGCCCTGGACAAGGCTTTCGTAGGCTTCCTGCATGAACTGGAGCCGCAAGGCGATCCGCTGGTGCTGATGGCCGCTGCATTGACCAGCCATCAACTGGGCCACGGTCATGTCTGCCTGGACCTGTTTGAAACCCTCAAGGAGCCGGATTTCGCCCTGTCCCTGCCACCGGAAGGCGATCTGCAAAGCACCGCGGCGGTACTGCCGTCGCAGGTGCTGGCGACGCTGGACGGGGCGCACTGGTGCAAGGCCCTGGCGGCCAGTCGCCTGGTGGCGCTGGCGGCCGACCAGAGCGAGCAATCCCGCCAGCGGCCTTTGGTGTTGTCGGGCAAACGCCTGTATCTGCGCCGCTACTGGGCCTATGAGCGGCGCATCGACAATGCCTTGCGCCAGCGCCTGGCGGTGCAGGAGGAAACCCCCGCGGACCTGGCCGAGCGCCTCGGCGGCTTGTTCGGCGCGGCCAAGGCGACAGGGCCGGTCGACTGGCAGAAGCTCGCCTGTGCCCTGGCCACCCGTGGTGCTTTCAGCATCATTACCGGTGGGCCCGGTACCGGCAAAACCACCACTGTGGTGCGCCTGCTGGCCTTGCTTCAGGCGCCGGCTGTCGAAGCCGGCAAGCCTTTGCGTATCCGCCTCGCGGCGCCCACCGGCAAGGCGGCGGCGCGCCTGACCGAGTCCATCAGCCTGCAAGTGCGCTCCCTGTCGGTGGACGATAGCGTGCGCGAGAAGATCCCCAGTGACGTGACCACCGTGCACCGGCTGCTGGGCAATCGCCCGGGTACCCGGCACTTCCGCCATCACGCCGGCAACCGCTTGCCCCTGGATGTGCTGGTGGTCGACGAAGCCTCGATGATCGATCTGGAGATGATGGCCAACCTGCTCGACGCGCTGCCAGTGCACGCACGCCTGGTGTTGCTCGGGGACAAGGACCAACTGGCCTCGGTGGAAGCCGGTGCGGTGCTCGGCGATCTGTGCCGCGATGCCGAGGCCGGCTGGTACAGCCCGCAGACCCGCAGCTGGCTCGAGGCCGTCAGCGGCGAACAGCTGGCGGACAGCGGTCTGCAGGAAGACAACGCCGGCACTCACCCGCTGGCCCAGCAGGTGGTGATGCTGCGCCACTCCCGGCGTTTCGGCGAAGGCAGCGGCATCGGCCAGCTGGCGCGCTGGGTCAACCAGCAGCAGGCCGAGGAAGCACGCCGCCTGTTGGCCGCCCGCAGCCACGCCGACCTGTATGGCTTGAGCCTCAAGGGCGAGCAGGACCGTGCCCTGGAGCGCTTGCTGCTGGAAGGCCATGGTGACGGGCCGCAGGGTTACCGGCATTACCTGAGCCTGCTGCGTGGCCAGCGTCCGCCCGCCGGTACGGCGCTGGAAGATCCGCGCTGGACCGCCTGGGCCCGCGATGTACTGCAGGCTTTCGACCAGTTCCAGTTGCTCTGCGCGGTGCGCAAGGGGCCTTGGGGTGTCGAGGGGTTGAACCAGCGGATCACCGCCGCCCTGTTCAAGGCGCGGCTGATTGAAAGCGACCAGCAGTGGTACGAAGGCCGTCCGGTGCTGATGACCCGCAACGATTACGGCCTGGGCCTGATGAACGGCGATATCGGCATTGCCCTGAAACTGCCTGAGCACGAAGGCACGCAGGACGGGCGCCTGGTGCTGCGGGTGGCCTTCCCGCGTAACGACGGCCAGGGTGGCGTGCGTTTCGTGCTGCCGAGCCGGCTCAACGATGTGGAAACCGTGTACGCCATGACTGTGCACAAATCCCAGGGCTCGGAGTTCGCCCACACCGCGCTGATCCTGCCCGAGGCGCTGAACCCGGTGCTGACCAAGGAACTGATCTACACCGGCATCACCCGGGCCAAGGACTGGTTCAGCCTGATCGAGCCGCGGGCCGGGGTGTTCGAAGAGGCGGTGCGGCGCAAGGTCAAGCGTTTGAGCGGGTTGATGCTCGACCTGGGGTGAGCGTCGGGCGGCGGATTGGCGGTGCCCTTGATCCCAAGGCGATTGTCCCGCAGAAAAGGCCGAATTCGCCGTGTGGGCGAGCTTGCAAAGGGCTGCGGGCTTCCCTACCGTCGAACCCGCCGCCAGCAGTTCATCGATTGCCTGGCTCGCTGGCGCCATAACCCTTGAATGTGCGGAATATTTCCAGTTGCATCGGCTAACCTCAAAGAGGTCTTGGTTCCGCAGCGGCACATGGCCGAGGGCGATGCAGGCGGCTCATTCTGGCGCTGATCTTGGGTGGGCAATGCAGGCTATGAAGAACAGGAAGACTCAAATCGGTACTGCGTTTTTTTCTGCCCCGATAGCCCGCTCTGCATGCCTGGGAGCCTCGCGGCGGTTTCACCGGCTGTGCTATCGTTGCGGCATCATTGTATGAAGATCAAAGAGAATCCCTGCATGAACGTGGCTGTCTCGGCGACAGAGCGCTTTTCGGGCTGGAGGCAGGTACTGCTGTCCGCCCTGGTCTGTCTGCTGAGCACTTTTGCCGTCGCGCAACCCGAGCCTGCCGCTGCCAGCCTGGCGGACCAGCGCGCCAAGGCGGTGACTCAAGTGGTGCTGGGCATCCTCAGTTATGCGCGTTGGCCGGTGGAGCCGGCACAGCTGCGTCTGTGCGTGGTGGGGCCGACCGAATACACCGACGACCTGGTCAAGGGCACGACCCAGGCCACCGGCCGCCCGGTCCTGGTGCGGCGCTTGCTGGCCGACAACCCGGCCATCGTCAGCGAATGCGATGCGGTGTACATCGGCAAGCTGACCGACGATCAGCGCGCCCGCCTGTTCACGTCCCTGCTCGGTCATCCGGTGTTGAGCATCAGCGAGGGCGGCGACCAGTGCACGGTCGGCAGCCTATTCTGCCTGCGCGTCAGTGACAATCAGGTGTCATTCGAGGTCAACCTGGATTCGGTGGCCCGCAGTGGCGTGCGGATTCATCCAAGCGTGCTGCAACTTTCCCGTCGTCGACCGGCGGCGCCATGACCTTCTTCAAGTCGCCTGCTCGCCCTACATTGCGTTCGGTCATTGGCCGCGGGCACCTGATTGTCGCCCTGCTGGCCATTTCCATGGCCAGTCTGTCCCTGACATTGCTCGGGGTGCTGGCGTTGCGGGTGTATGCCGATCACAACCTGCATCTGATCGCGCGTTCGATCAATTACACGGTCGAAGCGGCAGTGGTGTTCAACGACAGCGCCGCAGCGACCGAAGCCCTGGCCCTGATTGCCTCCACCGAAGAGGTGGCCGAGGCCCAGGTGCTCGACGCCCGGGGCCGCGTGCTGGCCCACTGGGAGCGGCCGGAAACCGGTTTGCTGACCGATCTGGAAATGCAGATTGCCCGGGCCTTTCTCGAGAAGCCCATCACGGTGCCGATCATGCATCAGGGCCAGGAAATCGGCAGCATCGCCTTGACCGGGCACGGCGGCAGTCTGTTGCGCTTCCTGCTCAGTGGGCTGGTGGGGATTGTCCTGTGTATCGCGGTGAGCGCCTGGGTGGCGCTGTACCTGGCGCGCCGTCAGTTGCGCGGCATTACCGGGCCGCTACGCAGCCTGGCCGATGTGGCCCATGCCGCGCGCCGCGAGCGGGCATTCGACGTACGGGTGCCGCCGGCGGAAATTGCCGAGCTGGACAACCTGGGCAATGACTTCAATGCCCTGCTCGATGAGCTGGAAGCCTGGCAAACCCATTTGCAGAGTGAAAACGAAACCCTGGCCCACCAGGCCAGCCACGACAGCCTGACCGGCTTGCCGAACCGGGCGTTTTTCGAGGGCCGGCTGATCCGCGCGCTGCGCAGCGCCAGCAAGCTTAACGAGCGGGTGGCGGTGCTGTTTCTCGACAGCGACCGCTTCAAGGGCATCAACGACAACTTCGGTCACGCCGCCGGCGATGCGGTGCTGATGGCGGTGGCGTCGCGGGTGCGGGCGCAGTTGCGCGAGGAAGACCTGGTGGCGCGCCTGGGGGGCGACGAGTTCGCCATTCTGCTGACCCCGCTGCACCGCATCGAGGACGCCGAGCGTATCGCCGAAAAAATCATCGCCAGCATGGAGATGCCGATTGCCTTGCCAGGCAGTACTTCGGTACTGACTTCGCTCAGTATCGGTATTGCCGTCTACCCTGATCATGGCACCACCCCGGGTGCTCTGCTCAATGCCGCCGATGCGGCGATGTATCAGGCCAAGCGTGTCTCTCGAGGCGGGCAACACACCGCGGGGTCGGAGCCCCCCGTCGTTCACGTTCAATCCAGGAGCTAATTCTTTGTTTTCATTGACTCGACCTTTCTTGCGACTTTTCACCACCGGCCTGTTGCTGGCGCTGCTTTCATTGACCGGCTGCCAGAGCGTGCCGCCCAAGGGGCTGACCCCGCAGCAAGTGGCGGTGCTCAAGCAGGAGGGCTTCGAGCTGACGGATGAGGGCTGGGCCTTCGGCCTGTCCGGCAAGGTACTGTTCGGCAGCGATATCGAGACACTGAATGCCGCCAGTACCGAGATCGTCGAGCGCATCGGCAAGGCCCTGGTCAGCGTGCATATCGATAAGGTCCGGGTCGATGGCCACACCGATGCCTCGGGCAAGGAAACCTATAACCAGCAACTGTCCCTGCGCCGGGCGAAAAGCGTGAGCAAGGTACTGGTGGCCACGGGCATGCGCGAAGAAAACATCCAGCTGCGCGGCCTCGGCAGCAGCGAACCGGTGGCCTCCAACAGCACAGTGGCTGGACGTACCGAGAACCGGCGCGTCTCGATCGTGGTCATCGCCGACTAATAGGCAAACACCATCGCCCGGGTCTGTCCCATCAGCAGGCCCTGATTCTGTTCCGTCCGCTGTGGATGTAGTCCTAGAGCAGGGTGATCCCGCTTGAGCTTGCGCAGGTCCTCGCAGCGCTGTTGGCAGGAGGCTTAGGGCCGGAAAGGGTCAGGTTCGCCCGCACATTGTTTCAAGCGAGAAATGACGTCAGGGCCGGTTTTGGTGGTGTCGATTCTCCCTGTTGCATCAAGGTAGATATCTATCTTTCTTCCCCATTTGGGAGTGATATCGATACATCTCTGAGCACCCTTCTCGGCTCCCCAAAAGAACACCATGAAAAACTCTGCGTTAGGGAAGATATGACCAGTGTCTACCGTGGCTTGGCCTGGAAGAATCCTCTCCCTATAAATGCGATGCTGCGTGTCCCATATTGAGCGCAGTTCCTCGGTCCCCTCTTTGGAGTAATGAACAATTACGCTGGGGGTCGCGGCATACCAAAATGCCAAAGGAGCCAGTAAGAGGAATAGAGCTATATAGCGAGTCTTAAATTTTTTTGCATGTGTGGACACGGACACCTTCCCCCCATTGTTCTGGTGCGACTGCAAGGACCTCGGCCATTATCATTTCTGCCGTGATTCCACCGTTAGGATGCTGACTAAATAGCTTGATGCCGATACTGATTGATATTCGATCTGGGGCGTCATCCCAAGCGCGAAGCCCGTCAACGCCTTCTGAGCACTGCGGCCCCTTCCGTTTCTGCTCCTCCTTTGGAGTTGACGCCATCTCCTGCAATTTCCTTAGCGACTCCGAGGCAATAGCTGATCCGCGGGAGAAAAACTCGGCTCCTTGTAGAGCTTTGCGAACCTAGCAAGTGGCGATGGGCAAGGCTTTAGGAGGATTCTGAACTTGGATGGAGTCTGGTGACCTCATAGCGGCACTGGTAGAGAACAATCGGCAAACTGATGCCTTTACTGTGGAGCAGGGCAGCTCTTGATGGCGGCCTGGAGCGCCTTGGCGTAGTCCACGTATGTTTTGGGGTCATAGGGTTCGGCGGTTACTGTGAAGCTGGATTTGCCGTAGTAGCTGATTGACCGGTCTACCTCCACAGCCCATGACCGGCCAGCGTGCTGGGCGACCAGATAGAACGCATGGGAATTCAAGTCGCTGCTCTCATCCAGTGCGGAGTAGAGATAGCGCAGATTCTTATACCAGTCGCGAATGCCTGTAACAGCCCTCAATGCCTCCTTGGCAGGCTGCTCGTCTACCTCTTTCAGGAAGGCATTCCCAATGGTGAGTCTCCCTGCACTTTCCAGTTCGGAGAGCGGGACTGGCAGCGGCTCACGGCTGATCAGTCGCGAATACTCGCAGTCGAACACCCAGCGACCGGTCTTCACGTAATCGTCGGCATAGATCACTACACCGTTGCCCAAGTCCGTCTTGTATACACTCGTCATTACCTTGAATCCGTAGTTGGCCGCTATCAGCAGCAAAGGAGAAATAATGGTGAAGGCTATCCAGAAGCCTTTACTTCGGTAGAAACTCAAAATGGCCTCCTGGTACGCCAATAGGTGTGTCGCCTGAGATCACAGGGTTGATGGCCCCCATGGTCTGATAGGTGAATCTATGTTTCTTGTGAGATAGCTTTCGCTCGTCCTTCAGTGTGCCCCATTTCCTACACCATTCTTTCCCAGGTGCTGCGTTGTCACTAATTCCGCAAAGATCGCCCATGCGGCGCTCTTCGAACGAACCCCAGGTGTTCTTGTAGTCCGAACGCCTAACAAAGGCATGCACTTTGATCCGCAGGTGGTTGGCCAGCAACTGCGCCAGACTTTCGTTGGTCTGTGGAAAGAACTGGATGCCATCTTCGACAGGGAAGTCCGACCGATTGCCCATACCGGTCCTACAGGCGTAGCTGTTGATCTGCGCCGAACTGGCAAACGCCGAAGGTGAAATCTTGTCGTAGCTCAGTACGTCTAAGGACATTTGGAAGTCCCCGGCAAGCTGATAGCCGAAGGCGATCCGATGCGGCACGCCGTGGCTGAACAGCGATAAGTGTTCGATGGGTGATTGCTTGCGGTCCTTGCCTTGGTTCAGGTAGTCGATCAGCTCCTGGGCGTTCGTCACGGTGACAACACCAGCACCATAGCCTTTGGCAGATCCACGTGCCGCACTGAGCATTGCTTCACTGTACGACGGGGTGAACACTACCAGCGTGCGCGTCAGGTCAGGTTTGCTGCGTTTGAACTCGGCCAGTTCGCGCACGGCTTGGCCGATGAACATCATTTGGTTGCCCGAGCTTTTGTCGTGCTGGCTTCCGGCGACTGCGATTAGCTCGGGAGTCAGCGGTTCCCCTGGGGCTGTTGAGGAGGAACTGCCAGGTTGTACCAGAGCGCCCGAGAGCAAAGCATGCTGCTCCAGTTGTGGATCGGCCAACAGGGTAGCCATCTTCTCATCATCTACAGAGCCATCCGGCCGGATTGCCCCGAGGGCTGCGAAGTTAATGATTGCCGTGCCAGGAGTGGGGGCCATGACAAAGCCACCGAAGGTGTCACCTGACCCGGTGATGATTGTCCCGCCGTGACTGGTAGGGCTGCCCAGGTGAGCCATGGGGCGACCGTTCAGGAGGATCGAGGGAAATCCTGTGGTAATAACCGCGCCACATCCGCAAGTGTCACCGACTCGGGCTGCTCCCATGAAGTTGATGTTGATATCACCAGAAGCGCAAGCAATAGGTGTCGTGCCGTGACCGGGAAGAGGGCAGACGTGTTTGTCGCCCAGGCGAGCAGAAGAGAGCATTTATCGTCCTTGCATTAGCTGATCCGCGGGAGAAAAACTCGGCTCCTTGTAGAGCTTTGCGAACCTAGCAAGTGGCGATGGCTAAGGCTTTAGGACGATTCTGAACTTGGTTGGAGAGTCTGTCGGGCCCCGGCAATTACGATCAACCCCTGTCACAAAGCATTGGCAGGGCCTACTGATCTTCTTGCGGACTATGAGTCGGCAAACACCATCACCCGGCTCTGCCCCATCAGCAGGCCCTGATTCTGCTCAGTCACGCTGCGGATGTAGTCCCACAGCAGGGTGATCCGCTTGAGCTTGCGCAGGTCTTCGCGGCAGTACATCCAGAACTGCCGGGTGATGTCTATTTCCTCCGGCAGCACTGGCAGCAGGCGTGGGTCCTGGGCTGCCAGGAAGCAGGGCAGGATCGCCAGTGAGCGCCCTTGCTGCGCCGCCACGTACTGGGCGATCACGCTGGTGCTGCGCAGGTTGGCGCTGGCGCCGGGCAGCACATTGGCCAGGTACAAGAGCTCCGAACTGAACGCCAGGTCGTCCACGTAGCTGATGAACTGATGCTCGCTCAAGTCCGCCGGGCGGCGGATCGGTGGGTGCTGGTCGAGGTATTCCTGGGTCGCATAGAGCTGCAGGCGGTAGTCGCAGAGCTTGCAGCAGACGTAGGGGCCGTGCTCTGGGCGCTCCAGGGCGATGACGATGTCGGCTTCGCGCTTGGACAGACTGATGAAGTGCGGCAGCGGCAGGATATCCACCGAGATCGCCGGGTAGGAGTCAACGAAATGGCTCAGCTGCGGGGTGATGAAAAAGCTGCCGAAACCTTCGGTGCAGCCCATGCGCACATGCCCGGACAGGGCCACGCCCGAGCCCGAGACCTGTTCGCAGGCCATGTGCAGGGTGCTTTCGATCGACTCGGCATAACCCAGCAGGCGCTGGCCCTCGGCGGTCAGGACAAAGCCGTTGGTCCGGGATTTTTCGAACAGCAGGGTGCCCAGCGCGACTTCCAGCGAGCCGATGCGCCGCGACACCGTGGTGTAGTCCACCGCCAGGCGCTTGGCCGCGCTGCTGGCCTTGCGGGTGCGGGCTACTTCGAGGAAAAACTTCAGGTCGTCCCAGTTCAGCGAGCCGAGGGATGTGATGTTTTTTTGCATGATGGACCGGCTTTTATGTGCATTCTTATTAGAAGTTTGCACATCTATACTCCAAAAACAGTCCGACAACCAACTCGCGACGCACGCCTCATTTCAAGGCGGACCCACGCCTTGGCTCCCTGCATAAGAACCTCAAGAAGTCAGGAGACCCGTATGAACGCATCCCTCAATCCCGACGGCACCACCTTGCAGCAGGTCAAGCTGCTGATCGACGGCCAGTGGGTCGAATCCCGGACCAGCGAGTGGCACGACATCACCAACCCGGCCACCCAGCAGGTGCTGGCCAAGGTGCCTTTCGCCACGGCGGATGAAGTCGACGCTGCCATCGAAGCCGCGCAGCGCGCCTTCCAGACCTGGAAACTGACCCCGATCGGCGCGCGGATGCGCATCATGCTCAAGCTGCAGGCGCTGATCCGCGAACACTCCAAGCGCATTGCCCAGGTGCTCAGCGCCGAACAGGGCAAGACCATCGCCGATGCCGAAGGCGACATCTTCCGTGGCCTGGAAGTGGTCGAGCATGCCTGCTCGATCGGCAGCCTGCAGATGGGCGAGTTTGCCGAGAACGTCGCCGGTGGCGTCGATACCTACACCCTGCGCCAGCCGATCGGCGTCTGCGCCGGGATCACTCCGTTCAACTTCCCGGCGATGATTCCGCTGTGGATGTTCCCGATGGCCATCGCCTGCGGTAACACTTTCGTGCTCAAGCCTTCGGAGCAGGACCCGCTGTCGACCATGCTGCTGGTGGAACTGGCGCTGGAAGCCGGGGTTCCACCTGGCGTGCTCAATGTGGTGCATGGCGGCAAGGACGTGGTGGACAAGCTGTGCACCCACCCGCACATCAAGGCGGTGTCGTTCGTTGGCTCCACGGCGGTGGGCACCCACGTCTACGACCTGGCGGGCAAACACGGCAAGCGCGTGCAGTCGATGATGGGCGCGAAGAACCACGCCGTGGTGCTGCCCGACGCCAACCGCGAACAGGCGCTCAATGCCCTGGTCGGCGCCGGTTTCGGCGCGGCCGGCCAGCGTTGCATGGCCACCTCGGTGGTGGTCCTGGTGGGCGCGGCGAAACAATGGCTGCCGGACCTCAAGGCGCTGGCGCAGAAGCTCAAGGTGAATGCCGGCAGCGAGCCGGGCACCGATGTCGGGCCGCTGATTTCCAAGCGCGCCAAGGAGCGTGTGCTGGGCCTGATCGAAAGCGGCATCAAGGAAGGCGCCAAGCTGGAGCTGGACGGTCGCGACGTCAAGGTGCCGGGTTTCGAGCAGGGCAACTTCGTCGGCCCGACCCTGTTCTCCGGGGTGACCACCGACATGCAGATCTACACCCAGGAAATCTTCGGCCCGGTGCTGGTGGTGCTGGAAGTGGACACCCTCGACCAGGCCATCGCCCTGGTCAACAGCAACCCCTTCGGCAACGGCACCGGCCTGTTCACCCAGAGCGGCGCGGCAGCCCGCAAGTTCCAGACCGAAATCGATGTCGGCCAGGTCGGGATCAATATCCCGATTCCGGTGCCTGTACCCTTCTTCAGCTTCACCGGTTCTCGTGGTTCCAAGCTGGGCGACCTGGGCCCTTACGGTAAGCAAGTGGTGCAGTTCTACACTCAGACCAAGACCGTCACCAGTCGCTGGTTCGACGATGACAGCGTCAACGATGGCGTGAACACCACCATCCATTTGCGTTGAGGAGTCGGCTCATGAAAATCGCATTCATCGGTCTGGGCAACATGGGCGCACCCATGGCGCGCAACCTGCTCAAGGCCGGGCATCAGTTGAACCTGTTCGACCTGAACCAGGCCGTGCTCAAGGAACTGGCCGAACTGGGCGGCAGCATCAGTACCTCGCCCCGCGCCGCCGCCGAAGACAGCGAGCTGGTGATCACCATGCTGCCGGCCGCCGCCCATGTGCGCGCCGTCTGGCTGGGCGACGACGGGGTACTGGCGGGGATCGCCCATGGCACGCCGGCGGTGGATTGCAGCACCATCGACCCGCAGACCGCCCGTGACGTGGCCGCGGCCGCCGCCAAGCAAGGCGTGGCCGTGGCCGATGCGCCGGTATCCGGCGGCACCGGCGGCGCGGCGGCGGGCACCCTGACCTTCATGGTCGGCGCCAGCGCCGAACTGTTCGCCACCCTGCAGCCGGTGCTGGCGCAGATGGGCCGAAATATCGTGCACTGCGGCGAAGTGGGGACCGGGCAGATCGCCAAGATCTGCAACAACCTGCTGCTGGGCATTTCGATGATCGGCGTCAGCGAGGCCATGGCCCTGGGCGATGCCCTGGGCATCGACACCAAGGTGCTGGCGGGCATCATCAACAGCTCCACCGGGCGCTGCTGGAGCTCCGACACCTACAACCCCTGGCCCGGCGTAATCGAAACCGCACCGGCCGCCCGCGGCTACACCGGCGGCTTCGGCGCCGAGCTGATGCTCAAGGACCTTGGGCTGGCCACCGAGGCCGCCCGCCAGGCGCACCAGCCGGTGGTGCTGGGCGCCGTGGCGCAGCAGCTGTACCAGGCCATGAGCCTGCGCGGGGAAGGGGGCATGGACTTCTCGGCTATCGTTAACAGCTATCGCAAACCCCAATAGGGGTTTTTCCGGGAGCTCGCGTCGGGCGGGCTCCCGGTTTTTTTGCCATCTCCCTCACCTCAATGGACCTCGCTCCCCTGTAGCCGCTGGCACAGGCCGGGATCGAGTGCACCGTCCTCGGCAATCGCGCTTGTTCAGAAAAAAAAGCATCGATTTATGGCAGTTTTACCGTCGAATATCGTCCGTAATATTTGCCGAGTAGGGATGAAGTATTCGCAAGTGGCGTTATCGCGACAATGTATAAGACATGCCCAGGCAGTATCGGGATTGATAGCTAAGGTGATCTGTGTCGACAGCATCTCTGTCGAATAACGACATGTCATGGATATGGCATGTATATGAGGTTTTATCAGGGAGATAAACCATGGCAGATGTTCTGAAATACGGAGACAAGGTTCATATCAAGAATGGTTACAACAATTGGGATGGCGGTTATCTCGACACTTGTAATCATGCGACCGCCCCGAACAGCCTTTACGGCGTAGTCACCGCAACCACTCCTCATCGCGGCCCGGGTACTGGCACCTGGATCATCGAGTCCGCGACAGGCAAGGCAATAGGGACCGAGGTTGAAAGTTGCGATGTGATCCTGCTGTGGAACCTCTACAAAAACGAGGGTGGTTACCTGGACACCAATGGCCACGCGACAAAACCGTCGATCTATAACGTGGTCACAGCCCTCAAGGAATCGCGGCCGGCGGATACCCTGCACTGGCGAATCTTTGCCGATACCTCAGATCCCAAGGATTTCAAGGTGAGAGAGGGGGATGTCGTGCACTTCCTGAATGGCTACAACGATGTGCGCGGCGGGTTCCTGGACACCTGTGGGCATGCCAGTGGCGAGGGCGTCAAATATGCGGTATCGACGACCCCCTATCTGAATCGGGACGGCAATACCGGCTCATGGAAAATCTCGAAAGCCAAAGACTAAGTGCCTGATACACCGCCAGGCACTTGGATGTGCAAAAGGGGACGTTGAGACGTCCCCTTTTTAGTCGTTGGATTAATAGGCTTTCTAAAGTTTTAAATGCGGGTTGTCTGCTTGGGTTTTTTGTTTAAGCAAGCTTGCTGGAAGTTTAAGTGGGCTATCTGTATTCGCTGGGAATGAGATGAGTAAACTTCTGGTTGGCCAATATCATTAGGCCGGGAAGTGCATGGCGGGCGTGCGCCTTATTGCTGTGGTTTTATAAAAAAGAGGCGCTCTTCAATGATATGAGCGCCTCTTGATGTTTCGTGGAAAGTCCTTCGCCGGACCGATCAGGCGTTTGCAGAACTGCGGCCTGAATCTTCGGATATCAGGCGAAAACGAAATACTTGCGCACGGTCTCGACCACTTCCCAGGTGCCTTTCATCCCCGGCTCGACCACGAAGATATCGCCGGCGCGCAGGTGGATCGGTTCCATGCCGTCCGGGGTGATCACGCAGTAGCCTTCCTGGAAATGGCAGTACTCCCATTTCACGTAGTCCACGCGCCATTTGCCGGGCGTGCAGATCCAGGTGCCCATGATCTTGCTGCCGTCTTCGCTGGTGTAGGCGTTGAGGTTGACGGTGTGCGGGTCGCCTTCGAGTTTTTCCCATTTGCAGGCATCGAGCACCGGCAGCGGGTGAGTGTCGCGCAGAACGGTAATGGGGGCAGTCGCGGTCATGAGGACTCCGGGGTCTTGGCTGAGAACTGAAGTCGCACCCTATAGCGCCCGGCGCCCGGTCAGTTGTCTGTACTCGACATCGGGGTGCCCAGAAACGCAGTACCCGCCCGCGAAGTGTTGCCGGGGTTTGCATTGAAATTTCCAAGCGTGAATCGGTGATTTCCTGGCAGTTCATGCGAAAGATTTCGCGGTCGCCGGAGTATTTCGCAAGAATCTTCACGGGCATCGCTCGTATGATTCAGGTCGAAGTGGCCGAGAGCAGCGCTATGAACACAACCCCAAGCTGGTGGGACATCAGCCCGCCCCTGAGTACCGCGACCCCGACCTGGCCCGGCGACACGCCGTTCCAGGAAGAGCGGGTCTGGCAGTACGGACCCGAGTGCCCGGTGAATGTCGGGCGCATCACCCTGTCGCCGCATACCGGTGCCCATGTCGACGCGCCGCTGCATTACAGCGCCGATGGCGCGCCGATCGGCGAGGTGCCGCTGGACGTCTACCTCGGCCCGTGCCGGGTCGTGCATTGCCTGGGCTGCGGCCCGCTGGTATTGCCCCAACACCTGGAAGGTCACCTCGACAACCTGCCCGAGCGGGTGCTGCTGCGTACCTATCGCCAGGCGCCGTTGAGCACCTGGGACCCGGACTTCAGCGCCGTGGCCAAGGACACCGTCGAGCTGCTGGCCAGACACGGCGTGCGCCTGATCGGCATCGACACCCCGTCCCTCGACCCGCAGCAATCGAAAACCATGGATGCCCATAACGCCGTGGCCCGCCATGGCCTGGCGATTCTCGAAGGCATAGTGCTCGACGAAGTGGCCGAAGGCGACTACGAACTGATCGCGCTGCCCCTGCGTTTCGCCCATCTGGATGCGAGCCCGGTGCGCGCCATCCTGCGGCCTTTGCCGCGATAATTCCTACAATAGTATTTACAACAACAAAGCTTCGACCCCGCGCGCGCTTCGACCAAGGCCGGCGCCGGGTGATCGACCAGCCGCTACCTGACATGAGGAGCCCACGCGATGAGTCAATGTCCCTATTCGAGCAACCCGCCGCCCGATGGCTGGCATAACGCCGAGCTGAATTTTTCCAATTCCATGAGCTACGGCGACTACCTGGACCTGGGGCGCATCCTCAATGCCCAGCACCCCTTGTCGCCGGACCACAACGAAATGCTCTTCATCATCCAGCACCAGACCTCGGAGCTGTGGATGAAACTGATGCTGCATGAGCTCAATGCGGCCCGCGAGCATGTGCATCAGGGGCAGCTGCAGCCGGCGTTCAAGATGCTGGCGCGGGTGTCGCGGATCTTCGACCAGCTGGTGCATGCCTGGGCGGTGCTGGCGACCATGACCCCGTCCGAGTACAAGTCGATCCGCCCATACCTGGGGCACTCGTCGGGCTTCCAGTCGTTCCAGTACCGCGAGATCGAGTTCATCCTCGGTAACAAGAGCGAGACCTTGCTGCGTCCCCATGCTCATCGTCCGGAACTGCTCAAGGAACTGGAGCTGGCGATCGCTACGCCGTCACTGTACGACGAAGCCATCGGCCTGATGGCCAAGGCCGNCCTGGCCATCGACCCCGAGCGCCTAGCCCTGAACAGCAAGGCGCCGACCCAGCATGATGCGTCGGTGGAAGTCGCCTGGCGCGAGGTCTACACCGACCCGTCGCGCTACTGGGACCTGTATCAGTTGGCGGAGAAATTCATCGACCTGGAGGATTCCTTCCGCCAGTGGCGCTTCCGCCATGTGACCACGGTGGAGCGCATCATCGGCTTCCAGCCCGGCACCGGCGGCACCGAAGGCGTCGGTTACCTGCGCAAGATGCTCGACACCGTATTGTTCCCCGAGCTGTGGCGCGTGCGTTCGACGCTGTAAGCGACAGGCCAATAAAAAGGCCCGGCATTCATCGAATGCCGGGCCTTTTCGTTTATGCCAACCCCTGTAGCCGCTGCCGAAGGCTGCGATAGGTCCGAAGGACCTCCGGCGTCCTCAAGATCGCTGCGACCGTACCGGTCGATCGCAGCCTGCGGCAGCGGCTACAGGATCATGTGCCGCCGACGATCAGGCCACCGCCCGTGTACCAGTCCTGGCCACCCGCAGGCGGTAGAACACCCAGATCAGCGCGACCCACACCGGGATGGCGTAGACCGAAACCCGTATCCCGGGAATCATCAGCATCACGCTGACGATCATCAGCATGAAGGCCAGGCACAGGTAGTTGCTGAACGGGAACCAGAAGGTCTTGAACGACGGCACTATGCCTTGCTGGCCCATGGATTTGCGGAACTTCAGGTGGGTCAGGCTGATCAGCGCCCAGTTGATCATCAGGGAGGCAACGACCAGGGCCATCAGCAGTTCCAGCGCTTCCTGCGGTGCCAGGTAGTTGACCACCACGCAGAGCAGGGTGATCAGCGCCGAGACGCCCAGGGCCAGCAATGGCACCCCCTGTTTGTTCAGCTTCATCATCGCCTTGGGCGCGTCGCCCTGTTCGGCCAGGCCGTAGAGCATGCGGCTGTTGCAGTACACGCCGCTGTTGTAGACCGACAGCGCCGCGGTCAGGACCACGAAGTTGAGGATGTGCGCCGCGGTGTCGCTGCCGATCAGGGCAAAGATCTGCACGAACGGGCTGCCGCTGTAGGAGTCGCCGGAAGCGTTCAGGGTCTGCAGCAGCTGGTCCCAGGGGTAGAGCGACAGCAGCACGGTGAGGGCGCCGACGTAGAAGATCAGTACCCGGTACACCACCTGGTTGATCGCCTTGGGGATCACCTTGCGCGGTTCGCTGGCCTCGGCGGCAGTGATGCCCACCAGTTCCAGGCCGCCGAAGGAGAACATGATGAAGGCCATGGCCATCAGCAGGCCGGTGCCGCCATTGGGGAAGAACCCGCCGTGGCTCCACAGGTTGCTCACCGCGGCCTGCGGGCCGCCGCTGCCGCTGGCCAGCATGTAGCAGCCCAGGGCGATCATGCCGATGATGGCCACCACCTTGATGATGGCGAACCAGAACTCGGCTTCGCCGAAGAACTTCACGTTCATCATGTTGATCAGGTTGACCAGCACGAAGAACACCGCCGCACTGACCCAGGACGGGATTTCCGGCCACCAGAACTGCACGTACTTGCCCACGGCCGTGAGTTCGGCCATGCCTACCAGCACATAGAGCACCCAGTAGTTCCAGCCGGCGAGAAAGCCGAAGTAACCGCCCCAGTACTTGTGCGCGAAGTGGCTGAAGGATCCGGCCACCGGCTCCTCGACGATCATTTCGCCGAGCTGGCGCATGATCAGGAAGGCGATGAACCCGGCAATCGCATAACCGAGGATCATCGAGGGGCCGGCGGACTTGAGCACGCCGGCGGAGCCAAGGAACAGGCCGGTGCCGATCGCCCCGCCCAGGGCAATCAGCTGAATATGGCGGTTCTTCAAGCCACGCTTGAGTTCGCCGGGTTTCAGGATTTCATCCACTAATCACGCTCTCTTCTCATTGTTATCGGATCTGTCCGTGTTCGCGGCCAGATCGCGGCTGACTGCGGACGGATCAGATATTACTCTCGGTGAACTTCTCGTAATACAGCTGAACGCTCTCAAGTTGCTGATCTTGCAACCAGTTCTTGATCGATTCGACCATCGGTGGCGGTCCGCAGACGTACATGTCCACCGGGCTATCGCGCAGTTCGCTGCAGTCGAAATGCTCGGCGATATAGCCGCGCTTGCCCGGCCAGTCCGCCGTCGGCTCGCTGATCACCGAAGTGTAGCGAAAACCCGGCAGTTGGCTGGCATAAGCCTCGATGCGCGCGGTTTCGCACAGGTCGGCGACGTTGCGCACCCCGTAGTACAGGTGCACCGGCTGGCTGCAGCCGTCGGCGGCCAGTTGTTCGAGCATCGCCAGCAGCGCCGACAACCCGGTGCCGCCGGCCACCAGCACCAGCGGCCGGACGATATGGCGCAGGTAGAAGGCCCCCAGCGGCGCCTCCAGCTCGATACGGTCGCCGACCTGGCAACGTTCGCGGATGTAGTTGCTCATGGCCCCGTCGGGCAGCAGGCGCACGAGGAATTGCAGCTGCTGGCTGCCCGAGCGGTTGGCGAACGAGTAGGAACGTTTGCTCGACGTGCCGGGGACCGACAGCCGAGCGTATTGCCCCGGCAGGAAGTCCAGCGCTGCCTGGTCCTGGTCGAGCTGCAGTTGCAGGATCGCCGTGCTATCGGAGACCTGGCGCACCTCGCTGACCGTGCCGCTTAGTTGTGCAGGCCCCGCGGCGCTGCACAGGCTGGAATCGAAGTCGAAGTAGAAGGTGGCATCGGACTGCACCCGGGTCTGGCAACTGAGCATCTTGCGCTGCTCCAGGTCCGCGCTGGAGAGGGCTTCCTCGTCCACGTAGTCCTGGCTGTAGTTGCCCGATTCGCAGCGGCCCTGGCAGGTGCCGCAGACGCCTTCGCGGCAGTCGAGGGGGATCTTGATGCCGTTGCGCAGGGCGGCATCCAGCAGTATTTCGTTGGCGTGTACAGGGAAGAACAGCGTCTTGCCATCGGCAAAGCTGAACGCGACCTTGTGGTTCATGCCCGGTCTCCGTCAGAGGTGGTAGAAATCGAGCACCGAGTTGATGGTGTCGTTGAGCAGCAGCACATGCTTGCGGGTGATCAGCCAGCTGTCGCCGTGGGCCTTGAGGTTGTAGGTGGCGTGGCCGAAGAACTGCTCGGCGGTGGCCAGGCGATAGAACAGGGTGTGCCAGTTCAGCCGCACCTGCAGGCTGCCATCGGCCTGCTCGGCGATCCGCACGTTGCTGATGTTGTGCAGGGTGCGCGGCATCGGAATGGTCGAGGCGGCCTTGCCGGTGCGGATACGGAACACCCGGTCTTCCAGGCCCGAGCGGTTGGCGTAGTAGATCAGCGACATGCCGCGTTTCGGGTCGGTGGTGTAGACATGCTCGGAGTCCCATTGCGGCAGGTGGAACTCGCTCTGCGGGTCGAAGAGTTCGAGGTAGGCGTCCCAGTCCTGGGCGTCGCACAGCTCGGACTTGCGGTAGAAAAACTGCTCGATACGGTATTGCAGTTGCGCACTCATGTTCACACCTCACGCAGTTTCAGGGATTGTCCGGCCAGCCCGTCGAGAAGGAATTTCTGCCAGTTGCGGTGCTGGTTGACGTACAGCCCTTCGTGGGTGAATTCGGTGCCGGTCATGGCCGGCTGGATGCCGATGGCCTCGCTGTTGCGGGTCGGCCCGGTTTCCCAGCGGTGGCTGCCGCGGGAGATATCGCTCCAGCGTTCCAGGCGGCCCTGGAAACCGCGCTGGGCTTCGCGGAATTCCACCAGGTCGTCGGGGGTGCCCATGCCCGAGACGTTGAAGAAGTCCTCGAACTGGCGGATGCGGTTTTCCCGGTCGGCGTCGGACTCGCCCTTGACCCCGATGCACTGGCTGATGATCTCGGTCTTGTTCCAGGCCAGCGGGCGGATGATCCGCAGCTGCGAGCTGATCTGGTCGAGGAAGAACAGGCTCGGGTAGACGTTGAGGTTGCGCAGGCGGTGCATCATCCATTCGGCCTTGTCCTGGCCGTACTCCTCAATCAGCCGCGGCATGATGGTGGCGTAGCCGGAGCGCACCGAAGGGTTGGGCATGTCGCTGAACAGCACGCTGTGGCCGTTGTTGAAGGCGAACCAGCCGTCGTCGGTATTGGCGTCGCCGGCGCCGAGCTTGCTGTAGTCCAGGGTGGCGCTGGCGCCGCCGTTCTCGCTGTTGACCTGCTGGCGGTGCTGCACCGTGGCCACGTAGTTGTAGTGCACGGTGCTCACGTGATAACCGTCGAGGCCGTTCTCGTTCTGCAGTTTCCAGTTGCCGTCGTAGGTGTAGGCGGACTTGCCGGGCAGGACTTCCAGCTCACCGGTGGGCGACTGGGCGACCATCATGTCGAAGAACACCTTGGCGTCGCCGAGGAAGTCCTCCAGGGAGTTGTCGGCGTGGATGTCGAGGCTGATGAAGACAAAGCCCTTGTAGCTGTCGATGCGGGCTTTCTTCAGGCCGCGGGTGGCCTTGTCGAAGCCTTCGGGGTATTCCCCCGGCGCCTTGACCTTCACCAGACGCCCGTCGCTCTTGTAGCACCAGGCGTGGAACGGGCAGGTGAAGGTGGACTGGTTGCCCTTGCCGACCCGGGTCAGGGTGGTGCCGCGGTGCTGGCAGGCGTTGATCAGCGCGTTGAGCCGGCCTTCGCCGTCGCGGGTGATGATCATCGGCTGGCGCCCGGCGCGCATGGTGACGAAGTCGTGGTTGTTGGCCAGCTCGCTTTCGTGGCAGGCGTAGATCCAGTTCTTCTCGAAGATCAGTTCCATCTCCAGGTCGAACAGCTCGGGCTCGGTGAACATGTCCCGGGCAATGCGGAATACGCCGTCGTCCGGACGAAAGTCCAGACAGCCGTCGATGAAGCTTTTCCATTGTTCTGCGTTTCTTGCACCACTCATGAGTGAGTACCTTTTTTGTTCAGGCCAATCGGTGCATGCATTAGAGAGAGTGGGGCGCCCGAGTGGCTATCCGCTTAGTCGGCCAAGGCCATCCATAAAATTGAACGTTCCAGGGCGCTTCTGTAGGAGCGAAGCTTGCTCGCGATAAAGGATCACGCGGTGCATCTGTCAAAACGCGCCGTACCCATCGCGGGCAAGCCTCGCTCCTACGGGCGCGGGGGGGGTAACACCTGGGGGCTGAATACCCAGGGCTGGTGCGGCAGCCGATCAACGGCTGCACCGCGATGTCGCGATGAGCTACTGTTGGGCGCAGTCTTGTGTGGGTTTTGCGCACCGGGTGGACGGGTTCTATCCACTTAGTTGGCGATTGCTATCCAGTCGGTTGGCAGTGCCGGGCGGTGGCGCAAAACTTGCTCCTGCAAGCCAGTCGTTCAAGCCAGACGCGCCGTCAGAGCGCGCAAAAAAATATTGCCGTGGGTGCGCCGTGATGAATAGCAAGGCTGATTCGCAGTTTCGCGATATTCGTATCGATCGCTACGACCTCGAGGGGGCGAGAAGCTGGATGTCCGGCATTTGCGGGCCGCACCGGCTCGAGACCAGCACCCCCGAGCGCATCCGCTTTCACCACAGCGCCAACGTGTTCAAGTCGCGGGCCACGACCCTGGGCACCATCGAATACGGCACCGACGTCACCATCGACATCGAAGACGCCGAGCGCTTCAGCAGCTACAGCCTGAGCCTGCCGCTGAGTGGCGATCAGGAGCTGAGCAAGGACGGCCGGCTGCTGCGTTCCAACCGCGACCAGGGGGTGATCATCGCGCCCAACGAAAGCCAGATGCTGGCGATCTCCGGCGACTGCCGCAAAGTCCAGGTGGTGATTACCCGGGCGGCCATGAGCGAAGCGCTGGAGGCCTTGCTGCAACGGCCGCCGGAAGCGCCGCTGCGTTTCGAGGCGGTGATGGATGCGGTGGAGGGGGCCTCGGCTTCCTGGTGGCGCATGGCGCGGTATTTCATCGCCGAACTGGAGCGCAGCAGCGAGCTGTACGAACAGCTGGCCTTCACCCGCGACCTGGAAAGCTCATTGATCAAGGGCCTGATCCTGGCCCAGCCGAACAACTACTCGGCGGAGCTGCGCGAGGTGCTGGAGGTCAAGTTGCCCCACTACCTGGTCCGCGCCCGCCAGTACATTCACGCCAACGCCCGCGAGCCGTTGTGCCTGGAAGACCTGGAAGCTGCCGCCGGGGTCTCGCGCTTCAAGCTGTTCGAGGCCTTCAAGAAGTATTTCGCCCTGTCGCCGATGGTCTACCTGAAGAAGTACCGGCTCAATGCGGTGCGCCAGGAGATCCTCGAACACGGTTCGGCGCGGACCATTTCCGAGATCGCCCTGGGCTGGGGCTTCAGCCATCTGGGGCGGTTCTCCGCCGAATACCGCAAGCTGTTCGGCGAGTCGCCCAGCGTCACCCTGCAGCGCCACGATGCGCGGCGCCTGAGTGGCTTCTAGTGGCCTGTACCCCACAGGCCACCCGTTTTACTTGCGCAGCACCAGGTCGAGCAGCCCGTCCTGTTCCTTGATTTTCTGCAGGACGATTTCCGAGCGGATGTCGGTGACCCCGGACGTGCGGTTCAGGTGATTGACGATGAAATCCGAGAAGTGCTTGAGGTTGCGTGCCTGGACCCGCAGCACATAGTTGCTGGCGCCGGTGATCACATAGGCGGTCACCACTTCCGGCCACTGCTGGACCTTCTTGATAAAGGTCTCGTGCCAGTCCGCCACGTCCTGGCGCAACGACACATGGACGATGGCCTCCAGCTCGATCCCCAGGCGTTCGGCGTTGAGCACCGCGCGATAGCCGCTGATGATGCCTTCGCCCTCCAGCAGGCGCAGGCGCCGCAGGCAGGCCGAGGGCGAAAGGGCGACTTTCTCCGCCAGCTCCTGGTTGCTGATACGGCCGTCCTGTTGCAGGAAGTGCAGGATTCGCAGGTCTGTCGAGTCGAGAATCATGGTTGGCATTTATCCGCGTTTTTTTAAGTTGTAGTCGAATAATCTTCGAGGCTGTGCCGCTCTCATAGCGCATTTTGCACGAAAATTCTCCAGGGCTTCGTTCATTATTTCTTCACCGTGCAGCCGCCGATGCCGCCTCCGGCATTGCGTGCTGCCGTATGCCATAGTGAAAACAGGACCTCCCATGACAACAAGAAACCACTGCCTGGCCCTCGACGCACAGGACCCGCTGGCGCCGCTGCGCAACCAGTTCGCGCTGCCCGACGGGGTGATCTATCTCGACGGCAACTCCCTCGGTGCGCGCCCGGTAGCGGCCCTGCAACGGGCGCAACAGGTGATTGCCGAGGAGTGGGGCAATGGCCTGATCCGCAGCTGGAACACCGCCGGCTGGCGCGACTTGTCGCAGCGCCTCGGCGACCGCCTGGCCCGGCTGATCGGCGCCGATGCCAACGAAGTGGTGATCACCGATACCACCTCGATCAACCTGTTCAAGGTGCTCAGCGCGGCCTTGCGCGTGCAGGCGCTCAAGGCGCCGCAGCGGCGGGTGATCGTCAGCGAGAGCAGCAACTTTCCCACCGACCTGTACATCGCCGAAGGCCTGACCGAGATGCTGCAGCAGGGCTATTCCCTGCGCCTGGTGGACAGCCCCGAGGAACTGCCCCAGGCCATTGGCGAAGACACCGCGGTGGTCATGCTCACCCACGTCAACTACAAGACCGGCTACATGCATGACATGCAGGCGGTGACCACGCTGACCCACGAATGCGGCGCGCTGAGCCTGTGGGACCTGGCCCACTCCGCTGGCGCGGTGCCGGTGGACCTGAAGCAGGCCGGCGCCGACTACGCCATCGGCTGTACCTACAAGTACCTCAACGGCGGCCCGGGTTCCCAGGCCTTCGCCTGGGTTTCGCCGGCGCTCTGCGACCTGGTCAAGCAGCCGCTGTCCGGCTGGTTCGGCCACGCGCGGCAGTTCGACATGGAAGCGCAATACCGGCCGAGCAGCGGCATCGCCCGCTACCTGTGCGGCACCCAGCCGATCACTTCGCTGGCCATGGTCGAGTGCGGCCTGGAGATCTTCGAGCAGACCGACATGGCCAGCCTGCGGCGCAAGTCCCTGGCCCTGACCGACCTGTTCATCGAACTGGTGGAGCAACGCTGTGCAGCCCATGGCCTGAAGCTGGTCACCCCGCGTGAGCACGACAAGCGCGGCAGCCATGTCAGCTTCGAGCACCCCGAAGGTTATGCGGTGGTCCAGGCCCTGATCGCCCGGGGCGTGATCGGCGACTACCGCGAACCGCGGATCATGCGCTTCGGCTTCACGCCGCTGTACACCCGTTTCAGCGAAGTCTGGGACGCGGTGCAGATCCTCGGTGAAATCCTCGACGAAAAGACCTGGGCCCAGCCGCAGTTCCAGATCCGCCACAGCGTGACCTGACCCCCGCTACCTGTAGCCGCTGCCGCAGGCTGCGATCGAGGCCGCAGGACTCGCATTTCCAGGCGCCGCGGTATGTCAGGCAGACCGTGGACTCCGGTTTTGCGACGACTTCGTCGCCGAGCGCAGGCCGCGCCAGCGGCTACAGGGTGATACCAGAACCGGCCAGGGACGGCTCGCGACACCGATCAACGCGTGCACACAATAATAAGAGGCTGATGAACGTGACCACGACCAACAAGGGTTTTGCAGCGATTTCCAATCGTGAACAGGGCTTGCGCCGCCAGCTCACGGCCGGGCAGATGAGCATAATCGCCATCGGCGGGGCGATAGGCACCGGGCTGTTCATGGGCAGTGCCTACGCCATCGGTTACGCCGGCCCCAGCGTGCTGCTCAGCTACGCCATCGGCGCGCTGATCACCCTGCTGCTGATGGGCTGCCTGGCGGAAATGACCGTGGCCCATTCCACCTCCGGCTCCTTCGGCGCCTATGCCGAGTTCTACATCAGCCCGCTGGCCGGGTTCCTGGTGCGCTACGCCTATTGGGCGGCCATCGTCCTGGCGGTGGGTGCCGAGGTCACGGCCATCGCCATGTACATGAAGTACTGGTTCGCCCATGTGCCGGAGTGGGTGTGGATCGTCTCGTTCTCCAGCGTGCTGATCCTGCTCAACGCCATCAGCGTGAAAACCTTCGGTAACTTCGAGTACTGGTTCTCCACCATCAAGATCGCCGCCATCGTCGGCTTCATCATCCTCGCGGTGTACGTGGTGTTCGGCTCCGGCAATGCCGACTACGGCCTGCACAACTACAGCGCCCACGGCGGCTTTTTCCCCAACGGTGTGCAGGGCATGTGGATCGCGGTGATCGTCTCGATCTTCAGCTACCTGAGCGTGGAGATGATCGCGGTAGCCGCCGGCGAAGCCGAGGACCCGCAGCGAGCGGTGAAAAAGGCCTTCCGCGCAACCATGGTGCGGCTGGTGGTGTTCTACCTGCTGACCCTGGCGCTGATGCTGGCCATCGTGCCCTGGGTCCAGGCCGGCAAGGCCCAGAGCCCGTTCGTCACGGTGATGCAGACCATCGGCATTCCCGGCGCCACCGGGGTGATGAACTTCGTGATCCTGATCGCCGCGCTGTCGGCGATGAACAGTCAGCTGTACATCACCACGCGCATGATGTTCAGCCTGTCCCGTGGCGGTTATGCACCCAAGTCCATGGGTGCCTTGAGCAAGAGCGGCATCCCGTTGAACGCCTTGCTGCTGTCCAGTTCGGGCATCGGCCTGGCGACCCTGATCAACGTGCTGTACCCGGAAAGCTCGTTCACCCTGATGATGGCGATCTCGATGTTCGGCGCGATCTTCACCTGGTTCATGATCTTTCTCACTCACTACTGCTTCCGCCGTTACCACCAGCGCCATGGCGAGCAGCAGTTGTCGTTCCGCATGCGCCTGTTCCCCTGGAGCACGCTGCTGGGCCTGGTGCTGATGGGCGCGGTGATGATCACCACCTACTTCACCGAGGCCTTCAAGATGACCCTGGTGTTCGGCGTGCCCTTCCTGGTGATCCTGACCCTGGCGTACTGGCTGTTCTTCAGGAAATCCCGGGCGCCGGCAGGCGCGCTGTCCAAGGTCTGACCCCAAACCTGTAGGAGCGAAGCTTGCTCGCGATAGCCTTCGTCGCGACGCCGCAGTGGATGGCTGCTGCGCGGATCGCGAGCAATCGAGCGTCGACCGGCTGCTCCTACGGTTGGCCCAGGGTTTCCAGGAGGGCTTTGGCGTAGGCAGGCAGGGCGCTGAAGTCGCGGGCGCAGAGCAGCAACTTGCGTTGCGCCCAGGCTTCCTCCAGCGGCAGCACTTTGAGCGATGCATCCGGTCCCCGGCGTTCGACGGCGGCCTGGGGCACCACCGCCAGTCCGGCACCCCGGGCGACCATGCGCATCACCCCGTCGAAGCCATCGGCGCGGATGCGGATCGGCATCCGCAGCCCCAGGTGCAAGGCCTGTTCTTCCAGGTATACGGCCAGGGCGCTGTGGGCGGCGAGGCCGACATAGTCGTGGTGCAAGCTGTCGCTGAAACTCACCGCCCGCCCGTCCGCCAGTGGGTGATTGGCGGGCAGGACCAGTACCAACGGGTCGTCGCGAAAGGCCAGGGTTTGCAGGTCCTGGGTATCCACCGCGTCGGAGACTATCCCCAGGTCCGCCGCGCCCTGGCGCAGGGCGTGGGTGATGCGCAGGCTGGGCAGTTCCTGCAGGTCGATATCCAGGTTGGGGTGGGCGCAGAGAAAGTCCGCCAGCGGCTCCGGCAGGTATTCGGTGATCGCCGTGGTGTTGCACAACAGGCGCACCTGGCCTTTGACGCCCCGGGCGTATTCGGCCAGGTCCTGCTGCAGGTGTTCGGCCTGTTGCAGCAGGCCGCGGGCGTGCTGGGCCAGGGCCTTGCCGGCGGGCGTCGGGCTGACGCCACGGCGGCCACGCTGCAGGAATTCGGTGCCCAGGGAGGCTTCCATGGCGCGGATCCGCGCGCTGGCCGCGGCCAGGGACAAATGGCTGCGGCTGGCGCCGGCGGTGATATTGCCGGCGTCGAGGATGTTCAGGTACAGCCGCAGGTCGGTCAGGTCGAAGTGCATGGGGCGGGTCCCTTGAAAGCGCCGCTGTGCGGCTATCG
>NZ_JBQENK010000030.1:0-11548 GCF_052044735.1 Pseudomonas sp. 22526 | reverse complement strand
GCGAGGCTTGCCCGCGATAGGGCCATCACAGCCGCCGAAAATCTCCAGCCTCTCGCCAAGCAAGAGGCTGCCTCAGTATATGGCAGATTTTCAGCCCACCGCCGCCGGCGCAGGATAGCGCCATGAACACTTCCCTCGCGTTTTACCAGAACCTCGGTTTGCTCCTGTCCCTGCTGGTGATCGGCACCTTTGTCCTGGCCGGCATGATCAAGGGCGTGATCGGCCTCGGCCTGCCGACCATCGCCATGGGCCTGCTCGGCCTGGCTATGGCGCCGACGCAGGCTGCGGCCTTGCTGATCATTCCGGCGACCCTGACCAATGTCTGGCAACTGGCCTTTGGTGGGCACCTGTGGACGTTGCTCAAGCGCTTGTGGCCGATGCTGTTGGCGATCTTTATCGGCACCGGCCTGGGCAGTCTGTGGCTGGGGATCGACGGCGGGCGCTGGGTGGTGCGGGCGTTGGGGGCGGCGCTGTTGCTTTATGCCCTGAGCGGATTGCTGCTGCCGACCCTGCGGCTGCGGCCGCGCATGGAAACCTGGCTGGGCCCGGCCTGCGGCCTGGTGACGGGCGTCATCACCTCGGCCACCGGGGTGTTCGTGATTCCGGCGGTGCCTTATCTGCAAGCCTTGGGCTTGCACAAGGATGAGCTGGTGCAGGCCCTGGGGCTGTCGTTCACCATCTCGACCCTGGCCCTGGCGGCCGGCCTGTACTGGCGCGGCGACCTGGGCGGCGGCGAGCTCAGCGCCTCGTTGCTGGCGCTGATCCCGGCCCTGCTCGGTATGTGGCTGGGCCAGGCGCTGCGCCAGCGCATCAGCACCCTGTTGTTCAAGCGGGTGTTTTTCAGCGGCCTGGGGTTGCTCGGCGGCCACCTATTAATCAACGGCTAGCGGACGACGGGCTGAGCATATCGATACGGCGGATATCGAAATCCCGCTCCAGGTAATCCATGCGCTTGTCGAAGAACGCCTTCATGTGCGGCAGGTTGGAGTGCACGTCCAGGTGCGCCTGGGATGCCCAGATCTCATAAAAGATGAACAGGCTCGGGTCCTGCTGGTCGCGCAGCATGTGGTATTCGATGCAGCCGGGCTCGGCGCGGCTCGGCTCGACATAGGCGCGAAACAGCGCCTCGAAGGCTTCGGACATTTCCGGGCGGGTCTTGGCGTGGAGGATAAAACCGTGCTGTGCGGACATGCTGCGTTCCTGAGTAAGGGAGTTTTAAAAAATTCTACGACACGAATCCGCCGCCTATTCGTGCGTATTGGTCAAATGTTTTTTGCCTGGATCGCGCTTATTCATATCGTCTCTCAACGATATTCTCCGCCCCATCGTTTTTAACCTTCTCGACCCGGCCTTGCAGCGCAACGCCAAAGGGTTGTTCCTGATGAGGCTGGATCATGAAAAAAGTACTGTTGCTCAACGGTGGCAAGAAGTTCGCCCACTCCGACGGCCGCTACAACGCGACCCTGCATGAAACCGCGGTGGCGGTGCTGGACCGTGGCGGCGTGGATGTGAAAGTCACCCACATCGACGAGGGCTACGATATCAAGGAAGAAGTGGCCAAGTTCCTCTGGGCCGACGTGATCGTCTACCAGATGCCGGGCTGGTGGATGGGCGCGCCCTGGACCGTGAAAAAGTACATCGACGAAGTCTTCACCGAAGGCCACGGCAGCCTCTACGCCAGCGACGGCCGCACCCGTTCCGACGCCTCACAGAAGTACGGCAGCGGCGGCCTGATCCACGACAAGCAGTACATGCTGTCGCTGACCTGGAACGCTCCGCAGCAAGCCTTCGACGACCCGAGCGACTTCTTCGAAGCCAAGGGCGTGGACGCGGTGTACTTCCCGTTCCACAAGGCCAACCAGTTCCTCGGCATGCGCGGCCTGCCGACCTTCCTCTGCGTCGACGTGATGAAGCGCCCGAACATCGAAGCCGATGTGCAGCGTTACGAAGAACACCTCAAGGCGGTGTTCAACCTCCCCGCGTAAATCCGGCTACTATCGGTGGCGTGCCGTGTAGCCGCTGCCGCAGGCTGCGATCGCCACCGAAGGGGGCGCAAGGTCGTGAGATCGTTGAAGGCCTTCGGCCTTATCGCAGCCTTCGGCAGCGGCTACAGGTGTCTATCGATAGAGGGTTTTACGTGAAAGCCAGATCCGACGAACTGCAGATCTTCGTCTGCGTCATCGAGTGCGGTTCGATTTCTGCGGCGGCCGAGCAGGTCGGGCAGACGCCGTCTGCGGTCAGCCGCACCCTGTCGCGCCTGGAAGCCAAGCTCGATACCACACTGATCAACCGCACCACGCGGCGCATGGACCTGACCGAAGAGGGCAAGTACTTCTTCGAGCAGGCCAAGCTGATCCTCGACCAGATGGACGAGCTCGAAGAACGCCTGTCGTCCCGCCAACAGACGCCGTCCGGGCGCCTGCGGATCAACGCTGCCTCGCCGTTCATGCTGCATGCCATCGTGCCCTACATCGCCGAGTTCCGTAGCCTGTACCCGGACATCCAGCTGGAACTCAACAGCAACGACCTGATCATCGACCTGCTGGAACAGAGCACCGATATTGCGATCCGCATCGGCACCCTGGCGGACTCGACTCTGCATGCGCGTTCGCTCGGTTGCAGCCCGCTGCATATCCTCGCCAGCCCCGCATACCTGAAGCAGCACGGCACACCCGCCACCGTGGCCGAGCTGAGCGAACATACCCTGCTGGGCTTCACCCAGACCGAAACCCTCAACCACTGGCCGCTGCGCCATGTTCATGGCGACCGCTGGCCGATCCAGCCGGGCATCAGCGCCTCCAGCGGCGAGACGGTGCGCCACCTGGTGCTGGAAGGGCAGGGCATTGCCTGCCTGTCGCACTTCATGACCATCGACGACATCCGCGCCGGGCGCCTCACGCCGCTCCTCGCGCAGTTCAACAGCGGCTATCGCCAACCGATCAACGCCGTGTACTACCGCAACTCGCAGCTGGCCCTGCGCATCCAGTGCTTCCTCGACTTTATCCAGGGCAAGCTGGCCGATTACGCCAACCCGCTGTTCGAAGGCTGATCCCTTTGTAGGAGCTGGCAAGCCAGCTCCTACAAAGGGGCTGACGCTGCCGCGACCTGACTGATCCATCCGCGACAAACGGCTGCCTGCGGGCGGCCGTTTTGCTGTTGGCGTTTGCTCGAAGCGCACCAATACGCCTAAGGTTCGTCTGGCCCGATAACAACTAAAAAGGATGGACTCCATGCGTATGCTGCTGTGTAAGACCCTGGCCCTGAGCGTGGCGATTGCTGTCAGCTCGCCGACCTTCGCCGCGTTGCTGGAAGGTGGCGCGGTCGCCGCGCCGAACCAATATGGCGCCGACGTCGCGGCGCAGATTCTGAAGAAGGGCGGCAACGCGGTGGACGCCGCGGTCGCCACCGCCTTCACCCTGGCGGTGACCTACCCCGAAGCCGGCAACATTGGCGGCGGCGGTTTCATGACCCTGTTCATCGACGGCAAACCCTACTTTCTCGACTACCGCGAAACCGCGCCCAAGGCCGCGACCCGCGATATGTACCTGAATGAAAAAGGCGAGGTCATCGAAAACCTCAGCCTGGTCGGCGCGCGCGCCGCGGGGGTGCCGGGCACGGTGATGGGCCTGTGGGAGGCGCACAAGAAATTCGGCAAGCTGCCCTGGAGCGAGCTGATCACCCCGGCGGTGGGCTATGCGAAAAACGGCTTCAAGGTCGCCGACAAGCAGTACCAGTACCGCGAGGACGCGCTGAAGCTGTTCAAGGACAGCACCAATTTCGGCGACTACTTCGGCAGCATGAAATCGGGCGAAACCTTCCGCCAGCCGGAGCTGGCCGCGACCCTGGAGCGCATCGCCGACCAGGGCGTCAAGGAATTCTATGAAGGCAAGACCGCCGACCTGCTGGTGGCGCAGATGCAGGCCGACAAGGGCCTGATCACCAAGCAGGATCTGCAGGACTACAAGGTCGCCTGGCGTGAGCCGCTGCAGGTCAACTGGCGCGGCAACACCCTGTACACCGCGCCGCCGCCAAGCTCCGGCGGCGTCGCCCTGGCGCAGCTGATGACCATCAAGGAAGAACGCACGGCGGACTTCAAGGGCGTCGAGCTGAACTCGGCCAAGTACATCCACCTGCTGGCGGAAATCGAAAAACGCGTGTTCGCCGACCGCGCCGATTACCTCGGGGACCCGGCGTTCTCCGATGTGCCGGTCAAGCAGCTGACCGACCCGGCTTACCTGAAAAAACGCGCCGCCGAGATCAATCCGACGGCCATCTCGCCCACCGAAAAAGTCCGCCCGGGCCTGGAGCGGCACCAGACCACCCACTTCTCCATAGTCGACGCCGACGGCAACGCGGTGAGCAACACCTACACCCTCAACTGGGACTACGGCAGCGGTGTGGTGGTCAAGGGCGCGGGATTCCTGCTCAACGACGAAATGGACGACTTCAGCGCCAAGCCCGGGGTGGCCAACGCCTTTGGCGTGGTCGGCGGCGACGCCAACGCCATCGCCCCGGGCAAGCGCATGCTGTCGTCCATGAGCCCGAGCCTGGTGACCCGCGACGGCAAGGTCACCCTGGTGCTGGGCACGCCGGGCGGGTCGCGGATCTTCACCTCGATCTTCCAGGTGCTGAACAATCTCTACGACTTCAACCTGCCCCTGGAAAAAGCCGTGGCTGCGCAGCGCGTGCATCACCAGTTGCTGCCCAAGGACACCATTTACTACGACGCCTACGCGCCGCTCACCGGCAAGGTCGCCGACGAGCTGAAAGCCATGGGCTACACCCTGGAAGACCAGGGCTGGGAGATGGGCGATATCCAGGCGATCCGGGTCACCGGCAGCCAGCTGGAAACGGCCTCCGACCCACGCGGGCGCGGCGTGGGCAAAGTCGTCAAATAACCCGCTGATCACGAGCAAGCTTCTGTAGGAGCGAAGCTTGCTCGCGATTGGAGCCCCGCGGTGTGCCAGGAACGACGCCATCGCGGGCAAGCCTCGCTCCTACAGAAGCGGGGCTTCCGCTACAGCGGATGAAAATACCCCTCGCCGATTTTCATTATTCGCGACACGACTTGTCTGTCCGCGACAAAGCTTGTCTCTATACGAAAATTAATTTCATGGGGTTTGAAAATCCGGTCACGAAATGATTTATGAGTTTCACAAGCATTCGACGTGACCCTTTTTCGAGGAGTACCGCATGACACCTGCAACGGGCTACTGGCTGCTGGGCTATGCCGCCATCGCCATCATCGCGCTGATCGTCCTGATCGCGCGTTACCGGATCAATCCGTTCATTGTCATCACCCTGGTCTCGGTGGGCCTGGCGCTGATGGCTGGGATGCCGCCGTCCGGCGTGGTCGGGGCCTACGAGGCGGGTGTCGGCAAGACCCTGGGGCACATCGCCCTGGTGGTGGCCCTGGGCACCATGCTCGGCAAGATGATGGCCGAGTCCGGCGGCGCGGAGCAGGTGGCGCGGACCCTGATCGACCGTTTCGGCGAGCGCAACGCGCACTGGGCGATGGTCTGCATCGCCTTCCTGGTGGGCCTGCCGCTGTTCTTCGAGGTCGGTTTCGTGTTGCTGGTGCCGATTGCCTTCACCGTGGCGAAGCGTGTCGGCGTGTCGATCCTGATGGTCGGCCTGCCGATGGTCGCCGGCCTGTCGGTGGTGCATGCCCTGGTGCCGCCGCACCCGGCGGCGATGCTGGCGGTGCAGGCCTATCAGGCGTCGGTGGGGCAGACCCTGCTGTACGCGATCCTGATCGGCATTCCCACGGCGATCATCGCCGGCCCGGTGTACGCCAAATTCATCGTGCCGCGCATCCAGCTGCCGGCGGAGAACCCGCTGGCGCGCCAGTTCATCGACCGTGAGCCGCGCACCCGCCTGCCCAGTTTTGCGATCACCATGGCCACCATCCTGTTGCCGGTGGTGCTGATGCTGATCGGCGGCTGGGCCAACCTGATTTCCACTCCGGGCAGCGGCCTCAACCAGTTCCTGCTGTTTATCGGCAACTCGGTGATCGCCCTGTTGCTGGCGACCCTGCTGAGCTTCTGGACCCTCGGCCTGGCCCAGGGCTTCAACCGCGAATCGATCCTCAGGTTCACCAACGAATGCCTGGCGCCGACCGCCAGCATCACCCTGCTGGTGGGCGCCGGTGGCGGCCTGAACCGGATCCTGGTAGACGCCGGGGTCACCGACCAGATCGTCGGCCTGGCCCATGAATTCCAGCTGTCGCCGCTGCTGATGGGCTGGCTGTTCGCCGCGCTGATGCGCATCGCTACCGGCTCGGCCACCGTGGCCATGACCACCGCCTCGGGCGTGGTGGCGCCGGTGGCCATCGGCCTGGGTTACCCCCATCCGGAACTGCTGGTGCTGGCCACCGGCGCCGGCTCGGTGATCTTCTCCCACGTCAACGACGGCGGCTTTTGGCTGATCAAGGAATACTTCAATATGACCGTGACCCAGACCTTCAAGACCTGGACGGTGCTGGAGACCCTGATCTCGGTGGTCGCCTTCGCCCTGACCGTCGGTCTTGCCCAACTGCTTTGAGCCCAGGTGCCGCCCATGGACATCCTCTACCAGATCCGTTCCCGCCAGGATTCCTTCAGCGCCGGCGAAGGCCGCATCGCCCGCTTGATGCTGGATGACGTCGGTTTCGCCGCCTCGGCCAGCCTGGAAGAACTGGCGCAGCAGGCGGAAGTCAGCGCCGCCACCCTGTCGCGTTTTGCCCGCAGCGTGGGCTGTCGCGACCTGCGCGACCTGCGCCTGCAACTGGCCCAGGCCAGCGGGGTCGGCAGCCGCTTTCTCGACCCGGCGGACGCGCCAGAGCAGTCGGGGTTCTACCGGCAGATCGTCGGCGATATCGAGTCGACCCTGCATCAGCATCTGGCGGGGTTTGACGAGTCGCGTTTCAGCGATGCGGTGCGCCTGCTAGGCAAGGCGCAGATGATTCATGCCTTCGGCATGGGCGGTTGTTCCACCCTGTGCAGTGACGAGTTGCAGGTGCGCCTGGTGCGCCTCGGCTACCCCATCGCCGCCTGCCACGACCCGGTGATGATGCGGGTGACCGCCGCGGCCCTAGGCCCGCAACACGCGCTGATCGCCTGCTCCCTGACCGGCATCACCCCCGAATTGCTGGAGACCGTCGAACTGGCCCGCAGCTACGGCGCCAGCGTGCTCGCCATCACCCTGGCCGACTCGCCGCTGGCGGAACTGGCGGACGTGCTGCTGCCGCTGCAAAGCGCCGAGACCTCCTTTATCTACAAACCCACGGCCGCGCGCTACGGCATGCTGCTGGCCATCGACGTACTGGCCACCGAGCTGGCGCTGGCTCTGCCCGAAGACAACCAGGAACGTCTGCGCCGGATCAAACTGGCCCTGGACGATTACCGCGGCGGCGACGATTGCCTGCCGCTGGGAGACTGACATGCTTTACGACACCCTGATCCGCAACGCCCTGGTGATCGACGGCAGCGACCGCCCGGCTTACCCCGCCGATGTCGCCCTGCTCGATGGCCGCATCGCCCGCATCGGCGACCTGCAAGGCGCCCGTGCCACTGAAGAAGTCGACGCCGCCGGGCAGGTGCTGGCCCCCGGTTTTATCGACGTGCACACCCATGACGACACTGTGGTGATCCGCCAACCGCAGATGCTGCCCAAGCTCAGCCAGGGCGTGACCACGGTGATCGTCGGTAACTGCGGCATCAGCGCCTCGCCGGTGAGTTTGCGCGCCGACCCGCCGGACCCGATGAACCTGCTGGGCAGCCAGGCAGCTTTCGTCTATCCGCGTTTTCGCGACTACCGCGACGCGGTGGACGCCGCGCAACCGGCGGTCAATGTGGCGGCGCTGATCGGCCACACGGCGCTGCGCAGCAACCACCTGGACGACCTGTATCGCACCGCCACGGCGGAGGAAATCGCCGCCATGCGCGAGCAACTGCGCGCCAGCCTGGAAGACGGCGCCTTGGGTTTATCCACAGGCCTGGCCTACGCCAGCGCCTTCTCGGCCGAGACCGACGAGGTGCTGCAACTGGCCGAGGAGCTGAGCGCCTTCGGCGCGGTGTACACCACCCACCTGCGCAGCGAATTCGAACCGGTGCTGGAGGCCATGGACGAAGCCTTCCTGATCGGCCGCCACGCCAAGGCGCCGGTGATCATTTCCCACCTCAAATGCGCGGGGGCGGGCAATTGGGGCCGCAGCCCGCAATTGCTGGCGTCCCTGGAGCAGGCGGCGAAGGACCACCCGGTGGGCTGCGATTGCTACCCCTACGCGGCCAGTTCCTCGACCCTCGACCTCAAGCAGGTCACCGACGCCTTTCGCATCACCATCACCTGGTCCACCCCGCACCCGGAACTGGGCGGCCGCGACCTGATGGACATCGCCATCGAGTGGGGCACGGCCCTGGTTGAGGCCGCGCGGCGCCTGCAACCGGCCGGCGCGGTGTACTACGGCATGGACGAAGCCGATGTGCGGCGCATCCTTGCCCATCCGCTGTCGATGATCGGCTCCGACGGCCTGCCGGAAGACCCCTTCCCCCATCCACGGTTGTGGGGCGCTTTCCCGCGGGTGCTCGGGCACTTCAGCCGCGACCTCGGCCTGTTCCCACTGCACACCGCCGTGCACAAGATGACCGGGCTGTCGGCAGCGCGCTTCGGCCTCAAGCAGCGTGGAGAAATCCGCGAAGGCTACTGGGCCGACCTGGTGCTGTTCGACCCGGCGCGGGTCCGCGACGTCGCCGACTTCAAAAGCCCGCAACAAGCCGCCGAAGGGATCGAGGGCGTGTGGGTCAACGGCGTGCGCAGCTATGCCGAAGGCCAGGCCAACGGCCGCAGGCAAGGGCGCTTCCTGGCGCGGGAAGGGGATTTGCGTGAAGGCTTCAACGGCTGAAGGCGCGCGGTGCCGAATAGGTGAACGCCGTCACAATGATGGCCTGGTGATATTAAAGAAAGCCTTGGCCTAGCCGAAGTGCTGACATCCACCTGCTATACCGTGGACATCTTTCATCAGGGAGTCGCGCAATGAGCTTTGGCAAAACCACCCCCATCCTGCGGATCTTCGACGAGGCCAAGGCACGGGAGTTTTATATCGACTTCCTGGGCTTCACGCTCGACTGGCAGCACCGCTTCGAAGACAACTTCCCGCTGTATATGCAGGTGTCGCGCGGGGAGTGCGTGCTGCACCTGTCGGAGCACCATGGCGATAGCACGCCGGGTTCCGCGTTGCGCATCGAGACCGACGAACTGGAAGCCTTCCAGCAGCAGTTGCTGGCCAAGGATTACCGCTTCGCCCACCCGCAGATCCAGGCCATGCCCTGGGGCAGCCAGGACATGACGGTGCTCGATCCGTTCGGCAATCGGTTGGTGTTCACTAACGCCATCTGCGTCTGACCCCGAATCCCGAATCCGAACATGAACCTGTAGCCGCTGCCGAGCACCAGCGAGGCTGCGATCGACCCCGAAGGGGGCGCAGGGATCTTGATATCGCTGGAGGACCTTCGGTCCTATCGCAGCCTCGCAGGCTCGGCAGCGGCTACAGGGATTGGCGTGCTCGCTGGGTCTGCCGAAACTCCCCCGGCGTCATCCCCGTCCGCCCCTTGAAGGTGCGGTGAAACGAGCGCGGTTCGGTAAAGCCCAGGTAATAGGAAATGTCCTGGATCGGCAGGTCGCTGTGCAGCAGGTAATGCTCGGCCAGCTCCTGGCGCAGGTCGTCGAGGATCTGCTGGTAGGAGGTGCCGGCCTGTTGCAGCTGGCGTTGCATGGTGCGTGGTGACATCGCCAGCAGATCGGCCACCTGTTCCTTGCGCGGCAAACCTTCCTTGAGCAACTGGCGCAGGGCGTTTTTCACCTGCAGCGCCAGCGGAGCTTCCTCGAGCGACGCCATCAGGCTCATGGCGTGCTCTTCCAAGGTTCGCAGCAACTGGGCGTCGGCCTGGCGCAACGGCAGTTGCAGGTAACTCAGCGGCGCCAGCAAGGCCGAGCAGCTCTGCTCGAACAGCACCGGGCAAGCAAAAAACGCTTCGTATTGTTCCTGCGTGGTGCCGGCCGGCAGCGGGTGTTCGAACCACACGGCGCTCGGTGAGAGCTGGGTGTCGGCAATCCAGCGGGCATAAAGCAGCCAGGAGGCGAGCACGTTTTCCACCAGCTGGCGGCGGGTGTCGGAGGTCGGCAGGCGGCAGTTCCAGATCAGGCGGACCTGCTCCTCGACCATCTCGATGCGGCTCACCCCCATGTCACCCACCAGTTTTTCGAACGGCATGATCCGGCTCATGGCTTCGCCCAGGGTCGCGCAGTTCATGGTGATGTAGCCGAGCACGCTCCAGGAGTTGGGCAACACGTAGCGGGCAGCATTGAGGCCGAACAGCGGGTCGCCGGAGTGCTGGCAGAAATACCCCAGCAGGCGTTCGTGGACCTCGACGGGCAGGCGCAGGCTGTTGTCGTTCAGTTGTTCGGCGGCAAGGCCCGCGGCTTGCAGCGCGGGAGCGGTGGGCAGGCCGAGGTGTTCGGCGTGGCGCAGGTATTTGAGCAGCGGTGGGACCGAGGTGTAACCAAGGGGCTGCATGGTGGGGTTCCTGGCGGTGGGCGCGCTTTTTGAGGGTAAAGGTAATGGGCCGGGATCGTTGGTGCAACGCCTGACCTGTAGGAGCGAGGCTTGCCCGCGATGACGGTGGTAGCCTCGCAGGGGATGTTGGACGGTCTACATATCTGTTTCTGCGGTAACTCAAGACTGTGGGGTGCCGGCCGATCTGCGAGAGGTAGGAAAATTTACGGGGGCCTGAAAAGTGCTCCCCAACAACGCCAGGAATGGAATCCAAAGATGAATACGACACCTGTATGGCCGGAGGTTTTTCTCGGGGCTTTTGCTGCGATCAGCGAGCGCATGGCGCAGGTATTGGAACTGAACGATTGCCGGGAGCATTGGATTCAGGCGGAACTCAGCCTGTATGCCTGGCAGCAGGGTTATCCGGATATCTGGACCGGCGGCAACGCCGGTGGACGCACGAAAGTCGACCTGTACACGGAAGATCTCGACATGGCGGCCGAGGTGAAATGCCTGGGGGATGTGTCTTTTGCCAAGTGCCTGATGGGCAAGGGGATGGGCGAGACTCGATCCGTTCTTCGAGAGGATGGCGATGGACGGCTCTGGTTTCCGCAGGTTGACCCGGATGAGTCTGTTGAGTGGTCGGTGTTTGCGGATCTTCGCCGCTTGCAACGGATGGAGGGGGTTCGCAATAAGTTTCTTGTTCTGGTGATTGCCAAGGATTACGTGGCTGAGACGGAGATGGGGGAGACGCTGCGGCGGCTTCGTTTGTCGGAAGAGGAGTGGTCCTTGGAGCTGAAGAACGCCACGGTGCGGATCTGGCGTATCGAGTAGCACAGGCTTCTGTAGGAGCGAGGCTTGCCCGCGATGGCGGTGGTGATGTCGCTGGTGATGTTGGACGGGGTACATATCCATTCCTGCGGTAACGGCGGCTTATGGTTCCGCCCTTACGGCGGGTCACTTTTTTTCAAACGCCAAAAAAAGTAACCAAAAAACGCTTGCCCCTGCGTACGGCCT
>NZ_JBQENK010000029.1:0-61444 GCF_052044735.1 Pseudomonas sp. 22526 | reverse complement strand
GCCAATGGCACCGCCGAGGCCGGCACCGTCGATGAGGACGGCCTGGCCAATGGCATCGCCGGGGGTGTCGGGGATGTGGCGGGTGAGTCCACCACCGCCAATGGCAGCGTCACCGGGATCTTCCAGTCCGGCGCCGACGTGCCACTGAGCTATGCCCTGTCGAGCGACACCAGCGGTCTGCCAGCCCTGAGTTCGGGCGGGGTGGCACTGGCCTACAGCGTCCTGGGCAACACCCTGACCGCCAAGGCTGGCGCAACCGATGTGTTCACCCTCAGCCTGACGGTAGCGGGTGCCTACACCTTCACCCTGCTCCAGCACCTGGATCACGCGTCGGGCAACGACGAGAACGACATCACCCTCAACCTGGGCAGCCTGCTGCAGGCCACTGACAAGGACGGCGACACAGTGACGGCCGCGGCCGACAAGCTGGTGATCACCGTCGATGACGACACCCCGACCCTGGCCTTCGGCAACCTGATCGGCACCGGGACCCAGCTGGCGCAACAAGGCTACTGGAACCTGGGGTCTGGCGCCGACGGGCTGGATGCCAACGGCCTGGACATTTCACTGGTGAACGGCCAGTTCACTCTGGTGCGGCCGGATGACACCACCAGCATCGGCACCGGCACGCTGGTCGAGCAGTCGCCTTCACCGGATGGCAATGGCGCCTATCAGTTCGCCGGGGCCTTGACCGGTGATTTCGACAACAACGCAGCCACCGCGGATACCACCATCCACTACACCCTGAGCGCCTACGCCAATGGCACCTATGCCCTGGACCTGGAGGAAGGCTTCCGTTCGGTCGTCGTCCTCAGCAGTGCCGATGGCTCACTGGATGCCGGCGGGCCGGACCCAGTGCGCACGCTGACGATAGGTAGCGAGGATGTGGTGTTCTTCGGCGCTAACCCGCTGGCTCCGCAGACCGGTCCGAATAGCATCCTCACCGGCATCGGGCTCGGGGCGCCCGACCCTACCGAAGCGCAGTTGCAGACCAACCCCCTGCCGTCGTTCATCGGCACGGCGGCGTTGAACGTCAGCACCTCGGGTATCGGCATCGCCAACAACAACCTGGAGGGCAACAACACGGCGGGCATCAATGCCGGTGACGAGAGTTTCGTGGTCAACCCCGAGACGCTGTTGACGGCCATGAAGGTCTATATCGACAACTCGGTGCAGGGCTACAACCCGGCCACGGAAGAGCTGTACTACACCATCTACTTCGAAAACGGCACGACCTCGGGCGCCCCCATCAAGGTGCAGGCCGCCGACCTGCATGCGGAAGCGGGAGGCCAGACCTCCTTCACCCTGGAGTGGGATGGTACCCACCTGATCGATGCGGTCCAGCTCACCATGGGCAAGGGTACGATCAAGATCCCGACCATCGAGTTCATTCACGAGACCCAGAGCCTGGCCAGCGATATCCGGCTGGCGTTCAACGCGACGGTGACGGACAAGGATGGTGATACGGCGACCAGCGCGTTCGACGCCAACCTGTTCGCCAACGACCCGGCCGATGCCCTGTTCGACTTCCGGCTGGTGGGCACCACGGGTGAGCGGGATGCCTTCAACATCGACCTGTCAGCCACCGAGAACCAGTACCAGGTCAGCGGCTTCGATGCCGGCGCAGGCCAACGGGATGCGGTGGTGCTCATTGGTGATGCGGGCGCCGTCGTGCAATCGGTCGACAACACTGGCGCCGACAGTGTGGTGACAGTGACCGAGACCGGCGGGCAGATAACGACCATCACCCTGGTCGGGGTCGACCTGCTCAATACCGACATTGTGCTGGGCAGCGTCTGAAACCTGGTGCGTCAAACCCAAGCGAGGGTGGCCTGGAAACCACCCTCGCTTTTTTTTTGCGCGCCCCTATGAGAGCCGCTCTACAACGGCCTGTTGCCACCCTCGCGGGCTAACGGAAAAAGGCCCCCCGAGGTCCTTTTTGCGATCGCTGCTGCGCCGCCTCCCGTTTCCCCTGCCACATAGGCTGAAACTCCCATCCGGCTTGGGAGTATCGGCCAATGCGCAATCTCCTACGCATCCCCATAGTTGTTGCATCTGCCAACAGGGGGGGCCCGGGTGCGGCCTCAACGACTGGAATTGCCCCAGGAGAACGTCATGACTACCTCTAAAACAACGACATCGCCCACGAACGAACTGACCACTGACACCAGTACCGCTCTCTACCCCGTCTTCCCCAGCGACAACACGCTGACCGTCAGCACGGCGAACGGCATTGCGCCCGTGGTGCTCGGTGCGAGCGTGACCCTGGACGAAACCAGCGGGTTGCAGAACGCCACCGCCACACCAAGCCCGGCAGGAGACGCTGACGACAATGACATTCTGTTCTCCGCCCTGCCCTCGACCTTCGCCACCCGCTTGACCGCCCTTGGCGCCGGTACCGCGATGGACGCCGCCTTGAGTGGTTATACCGGTGCCCCGGGCAACACCGGCAGCAATGCCTTCACCCTCAACCTGACGCCCGGCATCAATGTCATCGATATCAAGTTCACCGACAGCCTCGGCGCGCCGCTCAACGGCCTGGACAGCGGGCTGGAGACCCTCGATGGCACCGACATCCTTCTCTATACCGACAGCAACAACAACATCCTGGTCGGTCGGGCCGGCGGCCCTGCCGGCGCCATCGTGTTCGCGGCCTATATCGAAGAAACCGGATCGCCGGTCAGCGGCGGCAAGATCTGGACCGTGGAATACCAACCGCTCAAGCATCCGGACGCCAGTAACCCGGACGATGCCCTCAACCTGTTGAACAAGGTCTTCGTCAGCACCGTCCAGGACGGATTCAACCTGAACAATGCCCCCTCCGGGCAGAACCTGTTCCTGATGTTCACCGGGGCGAACCCGACGGTGGTCGATGACAACGGTGTGTTGCGGGTCAGCGATCCGGCGATCATCGCCACCGGTAAAGATCCCGCAGACCAGTCGAGCGGCGCGAATATCAACACGGGCGACAGGATCAATACCAGCCAGGGCGGTGGCCCGATCACCATCGGCACCAACAATCAGATGATCACGGAACAGGAAGGCATCCGCCTGACCTTCGTCACCGGCGCCCGGCTGGATGTGACCATTCCCAACCTGAGCCAGAACGAAGCCGATGTCGAAGACAACATCGACTTTACCGCCATGTTTAATACGAAGACGGCCAGTTTCGATGTCGTGCAGCTGCAAGGCGGCAAGACGGCGATGGTCAAGATCAGTGCCTTCAGCACCGCGGTTGAAGACCGCGTGGACTTCGTCAACGGCTATGCCAACGATGCATCGGTGGCCATCACCAATGTCCGCGTCTTCGATAAAAGCACCGGGCTGCTGATCGAGAATTCCGACGGATCGGTGAATGATCCGAGCATTGCCATCAGCTTCTCTGGTGGAGTGGCAACCGTCACCGGCGTCAAGGCCAACTATCAGATCGAATACACCACCAGCGCGGATCACAACCGCGTACTGGTCGAGAACGGCGCAGCCGTCAACGCCAGGGGCGATAACCACGCCGACTTCGATATCGGTGGTTTCTCGCTGCGCCATCCTTCTACGATCACCAGCGAAATCGGCTCGCAGATGATCTTCGAGGACGATGGACCAGCTGCGGCCGGAACCGCCGAGGCCGGCACCGTCGATGAGGACGGCCTGGCCAATGGCATTGCCGGCGGCGTCGGCGATGTGCCTGGCGAGGTCACCACCGTCAGCGGCAGCGTCACCGCAATCTTCCAGTCCGGCGTCGATGTGCCACTGAGCTATTCCTTGTCGAGTGATACCAGCGGCTTGCCTGCCCTGAGTTCCGGTGGCGTGGCCCTGGTCTATAGCGTGGTGGGCGACACCTTGACCGCCAAGGCCGGTGCAGTCGATGTGTTCACCTTCAGCCTCAGCGCCGCGGGTGCCTACAGCTTTACCCTGCTGCAGCCCCTGGATCACCCAGCGGGCAACGACGAAAACGACATCACCCTTAACCTGGGTACGCTATTGCAGGCCACGGATAAGGATGGCGATACGGTGACGGCTGCCGCCGAGAAACTGGTGATTACCGTCGATGACGATACGCCCACCGCAACCGGCGTCGCCGAGGCCGGGACCGTCGATGAAGACGGCCTGGCCAATGGCATCGCCGGCGGTGTCGGTGACGTGCCTGGCGAAGCCACCACGGCCAGCGGCAACGTGACGGGTATCTTCCAGTCCGGCGCCGACGTGCCACTGAGCTATTCCCTGTCGAGCGATACCAGCGGCTTGCCAGCCCTGAGCTCCGGTGGCGTGGCCCTGGTCTACAGCGTGGTCGGCGATACCCTGACGGCCAAGGCCGGTGCAGTCGATGTGTTCACCTTCAGCCTCAGTGCCGCGGGTGCCTACAGCTTTACCCTGCTGCAGCCGCTGGATCATCCAGACGGTAACGACGAAAACGACATCACCCTCAATCTGGGCACGATGCTCCAGGCCACGGATAAGGATGGCGATACGGTCACCGCCGCTGCCGAGAAACTGGTGATTACCGTCGATGACGACACGCCAACCGCAGCAGGAACCGCCGAGGCTGGCACTGTCGATGAAGACGGTCTGGCCAATGGCATTGCCGGTGGTGTCGGAGATGTGGCAGGCGAAGCCACCACGGCCAGCGGCAACGTGACCGGGATCTTCCAATCCGGGGCCGACGTACCGCTGACCTACTCCTTGTCGAGCGATACCAGCGGCCTGCCAGCCCTGAGCTCCGGTGGCGTCGCGCTGGTCTACAGCGTCGCGGGTGACACCCTGACCGCCAAGGCTGGCGCTGTCGATGTGTTCACCTTCAGCCTCAGTGCAGCCGGTGCCTATAGCTTCAGCCTGCTGCAACCGCTGGACCATCCAGCGGGCGACGATGAAAACGACATCAGCATCAACCTCGGTACCTTGCTGAAAGCCACCGACAAGGACGGCGATACGGTAACGGCCGCCGCCGAAAAACTGGTGATTACCGTCGATGACGACACGCCAACGGCGAATGGCACCGCCGAGGCCGGCACCGTCGACGAAGACGGCCTGGCCAATGGCATTGCCGGTGGTGTCGGTGACGTGCCTGGCGAAGCAACGACGGCCAGCGGCAGCGTGACCGGGATCTTCCAGTCCGGTGCCGACGTACCTCTGACCTACTCCTTGTCCAGCGATACCAGCGGCCTGCCAGCCCTGAGTTCGGGCGGAGTAGCCCTGGTGTACAGCGTCGCCGGCGATACCCTGACGGCCATGGCTGGCGCAGTCGATGTGTTCACCTTCAGCCTCAGCGCCGCGGGTGACTACAGCTTCAGCCTGCTGCAACCACTGGATCATCCGGCCGGCAATGACGAAAACGACATCACCCTCAATCTGGGCACGCTATTGCAGGCCACGGATAAGGATGGCGATACGGTGACAGCCGCCGCCGAAAAACTGGTGATCACCGTCGATGACGATACGCCAACGGCGAATGGAACCGCCGAGGCTGGCACCGTCGACGAGGATGGCCTGGCCAACGGCATTGCCGGCGGTATCGGCGATGTGCCGGGCGAAGCCACCACGGCCAGCGGCAATGTGACTGCAATCTTCCAGTCCGGTGCCGACGTGCCGCTGACCTACTCCTTGTCGAGCGATACCAGCGGCCTGCCTGCCCTGAGTTCCGGTGGCGTGGCGCTGGTCTACAGCGTCGCGGGTGACACCCTGACCGCCAATGCGGGCGTGGGTGGCGCCGAGGTATTCACCTTCAGCTTCAGTGCCGCGGGTGCCTACAGCTTTAGCCTGCTGCAGCCGCTGGATCACCCAGCGGGCAACGATGAAAACGACATCACCATCAACCTCGGCACGATGCTCCAGGCCACGGACAAGGATGGCGATACGGTGACGGCCGCCGCCGAAAAACTGGTGATCACCGTCGATGACGACACCCCCACCGCCAATGGCGCCGCCGAGGCTGGCACCGTCGATGAGGACGGCCTGGCTAATGGCATTGCCGGTGGCGTCGGCGACGTGCCTGGCGAAGCCACCACTGCCAGCGGCAACGTCACCGGTATCTTCCAGTCGGGTGCCGACGTACCGCTGACCTACTCCTTGTCGAGTGATACCAGCGGCCTGCCGGCATTGAGTTCCGGTGGCGTCGCGCTGGTGTACAGCGTGGTGGGCGATACCCTGACCGCCAATGCGGGTGTGGGTGGCGCCGATGTATTCACCTTCAGCCTCAGTGCCGCGGGTGCCTACAGCTTCACCCTGCTGCAGCCGCTGGATCATCCAGCCGGTAACGATGAAAACGACATCAGCATCAATCTGGGAACCCTGCTGCAGGCTACCGACAAGGACGGCGACACGGTGACGGCCGCCGCCGAGAAACTGGTGATTACCGTCGATGACGACACGCCAACCGCAACCGGAGCCGCCGAGGCGGGCACTGTCGATGAAGACGGCCTGGCCAATGGTATTGCCGGTGGCGTCGGCGACGTACCTGGCGAAGCCACTACGGCCAGCGGCAATGTGACGGGCATCTTCCAGTCGGGTGCCGACGTGCCGCTGACGTACTCCTTGTCGAGTGATACCAGCGGCTTGCCAGCCCTGAGTTCGGGCGGTGTGGCGCTGGTCTACAGCGTGGTGGGCGATACCCTGACCGCCAATGCGGGCGTGGGTGGCGCCGAGGTATTCACCTTCAGCCTCAGCGCAGCCGGTGCCTACAGCTTTAGCCTGCTGCAGCCGCTGGATCATCCCGCCGGCAATGACGAGAACGACATCAGCATCAACCTTGGCACCCTGCTACAAGCCACGGACAAGGACGGCGATACGGTGACGGCCGCCGCCGAGAAGCTGGTGATCACCGTCGATGACGATACGCCAACAGCGAATGGAGCCGCCGAGGCCGGCACCGTCGATGAAGACGGCCTGGCCAATGGCATCGCCGGTGGTGTCGGTGATGTGCCTGGTGAAGCGACCACGGCCAGCGGCAGCGTGACGGGCATCTTCCAGTCCGGCGCCGATGTACCGCTGACCTACTCCTTGTCGAGTGATACCAGCGGCTTGCCAGCCCTGAGTTCCGGTGGAGTGGCACTGGTGTACAGCGTCGCCGGCGATACCCTGACGGCCAAGGCTGGCGCAGTCGATGTGTTCACCTTCA
Source organism: Pseudomonas sp. 22526 (assembly GCF_052044735.1). Taxonomy (NCBI): domain Bacteria; kingdom Pseudomonadati; phylum Pseudomonadota; class Gammaproteobacteria; order Pseudomonadales; family Pseudomonadaceae; genus Pseudomonas; species Pseudomonas sp. 22526. Next base: position 54,336 of record NZ_JBQENK010000029.1, on the reverse strand, counting down.
GCCTCAGCGCCGCGGGTGACTACAACTTCAGCCTGCTGCAACCGCTGGATCATCCGGCCGGCAATGACGAGAACGACATCAGCATCAACCTCGGCACGATGCTGCAGGCCACCGACAAGGATGGCGATACGGTCACCGCCGCCGCCGAGAAACTGGTGATTACCGTCGATGACGACACGCCAACGGCAGCCGGAACCGCGGAGGCCGGTACTGTCGATGAAGACGGCTTGACCAATGGCATTGCCGGTGGCGTCGGCGACGTGGCTGGCGAGGCCACAGTGGCCAGCGGCAACGTCACCGGCATCTTCCAGTCCGGGGCCGACGTACCACTGACCTACTCCTTGTCGAGCGATACCAGCGGCCTGCCTGCCCTGAGTTCGGGTGGGGTGGCGCTGGTCTATAGCGTGGTGGGCGACACCCTCACCGCCAATGCGGGCGTGGGTGGGGCCGATGTGTTCACCTTCAGCCTCAGTGCCGCCGGTGCCTACAGCTTCACCTTGCTGCAACCGCTGGACCATCCAGCCGGTAACGATGAAAACGACATCACCCTCAACCTGGGAACCCTGCTGCAAGCCACCGACAAGGATGGTGACACGGTGACAGCCGCCGCCGAGAAACTGGTGATTACCGTCGATGACGATACGCCAACGGCAGCTGGAACCGCCGAGGCCGGCACTGTCGACGAAGATGGCCTGGCCAATGGCATTGCCGGCGGCGTCGGTGACGTGCCTGGCGAAGCCACCACGGCCAGCGGCAACGTGACCGGGATCTTCCAGTCCGGGGCCGACGTACCGCTGAGTTATACCCTGTCGAGCGATACCAGTGGCTTGCCAGCCCTGAGTTCCGGTGGTGTGGCGCTGGTGTACAGCGTCGCCGGCGATACCCTGACTGCCAAGGCGGGTGCAGTCGATGTGTTCACCTTCAGTCTCAGTGCCGCGGGTGCCTACAGCTTTACCCTGCTGCAACCGCTGGATCACCCTGCAGGTAACGATGAAAACGACATCACGATCAACCTGGGAACCCTGCTGCAAGCCACCGACAAGGATGGCGATACAGTGACGGCCGCCGCCGAGAAACTGGTGATCACGGTCGATGACGATACGCCAACCGCAACCGGAACCGCCGAGGCCGGCACCGTCGACGAAGACGGCCTGGCCAATGGCATCGCCGGTGGTGTCGGCGACGTACCTGGCGAAGCCACCACTGCCAGCGGCAACGTCACCGGCATCTTCCAATCCGGGGCCGACGTGCCACTGACCTATAGCTTGTCAAGCGACACCAGTGGCCTGCCAGCCCTGAGCTCCGGTGGAGTGGCACTGGTCTACAGCGTGCTGGGTGACACCCTGACCGCCAAGGCCGGTGCGACCGATGTATTCACCTTCAGCCTTAGTGCCGCGGGTGCCTACAGCTTCAGCCTGCTGCAACCGCTGGATCATCCGGCCGGTAATGACGAAAACGACATCACCATCAACCTCGGTACCTTGCTGAAGGCCACCGACAAAGACGGCGACACGGTGACCGCTGCCGCCGAGAAACTGGTGATTACCGTCGATGACGACACGCCAACCGCCAATGGAACCGCCGCGGCCGGCACCGTCGATGAAGACGGCTTGGCCAACGGTATCGCCGGTGGTGTGGGCGACGTGGCTGGAGAAGCCACCACGGCCAATGGCAGTGTCACCGGCATCTTCCAGTCCGGGGCCGACGTGCCACTGACCTATAGCTTGTCGAGTGATACCAGCGGCCTGCCAGCCCTGAGTTCCGGTGGAGTAGCACTGGTCTACAGCGTCCTGGGCGATACCCTGACCGCCAAGGCCGGTGCGACCGATGTATTCACCTTCAGCCTTAGCGCAGCCGGTGCCTACAGCTTTACCCTGCTCCAGCCCCTGGATCATCCAGCGGGCAACGATGAAAACGACATCACGATCAATCTGGGTAGCTTGCTGAAGGCCACCGACAAGGACGGCGACACGGTGACGGCCGCGCCCGAGAAGCTGGTGATTACCGTCGATGACGACACGCCCACCGCCAATGGCACCGCCGAGGCCGGCACCGTCGATGAGGACGGCCTGGCCAATGGCATCGCCGGGGGTGTCGGGGATGTGGCCGGTGAGGCCACCGTGGCCAGTGGCAGCGTGACCGGCATCTTCCAGTCCGGGGCCGATGTACCGCTGAGCTATTCCCTGTCGAGCAATACCAGCGGCTTGCCAGCGCTGAGTTCCGGCGGGGTGGCGCTGGCCTACAGCGTCCTCGGCAACACCCTGACCGCCAAGGCCGGCGCGACTGACGTGTTCACCCTCAGCCTCACGGTAGCGGGGGCCTACACCTTCACCCTGCTCCAGCACCTGGATCACGCGGCGGGCAACGACGAAAACGACCTCACGATCAACCTGGGCACACTGCTGCAAGCCACCGACAAGGACGGCGACACGGTGACGGCCGCAGCCGACAAGCTGGTGATCACCGTCGATGACGATACGCCGACCCTGGCCTTCGGCAACCTGATCGGCACCGGGACCCAGCATGCGCAACAAGGCTACTGGAACCTGGGGCCTGGCGCCGACGGGCTGGATGCGAACGGCCTGGATATCTCGCTGGTAAACGGCCAGTTCACCCTGGTCCGGCCGGACGACACGACCACCACCGGCACCGGTACGCTGGTCGAGCAATCGCCGTCACCGGACGCCAATGGCGCTTACCAGTTCGCCGGGGCCTTGACCGGTGATTTCGACAACAACGCGGCCACGGCGGACACCACCGTCCACTACACCCTGAGCGCCTACGCCAACGGCACCTATGCCCTGGACCTGGAGGAAGGCTTCCGCTCGACTATCGTCCTCAGCAGCGCCGACGGCGCGCTGGATGCCGGTGGCCCGGACCCGGTACGCACTCTGACGATCGGCACCGAGGATATCGTGTTCTTCGGCGCCAACCCGCTGGCTCCGGCAAGCGGCGCGAACAGCATCCAGACCGGCATCGGGCTTGGAGCGTCCGACCCGACCGAAGCGCAACTGCAGACCAACCCGCTGCCATCGTTCATCGGCACCGCAGCCTTGAACGTCAGCACGGCCGGCATCGGCATCGCCAACAACCTGTTCCAGGGAGACAACCAGGCGGCGATCGGCGCAGCCGATGAAAGCTTCGTCGTCAATCCGGAAAGCCTGCTGACGAGCATGAAGGTGTTTATCGACAACTCCGTGGGCGGTTACAACACGGCAACTGAGGACCTGTACTACAGGGTCTTCTACGAAGATGGCACCTTCTCCAACCTGATCGAGGTCAACACCCTGACGCCGGAGGCCGGTGGGCAGGTGTCCTTCACCGTCGAGAAGTCGGCCACCTCCTTGATCGATGCCGTTCAGCTGACGATGGCCCGGGGCGAGATCAAGATCCCGACGATCCTGTTCACCCACGAGACCGAGAGCCTGGCCAGCGACGTCAAGCTGGCGTTCAACGCGACGGTGACGGACAAGGATGGCGACACCGCGACCAGCGCGTTCGACGCCAACCTGTTCGCCAACGACCCAGCCGACGCCCTTTTCGACTTCAGGTTGGTGGGCACCACGGGTGAGCGGGATGCCTTCAACATCGACCTGTCGGTCGCCGAGAACCAGTACCAGGTCACCGGCTTCGATGCGGGAGCAGGCCAGCGCGATGCGGTGGTGCTTATTGGTGACCCGGGCGCCACTGTGCAGTCGATCAACAACGCCGGCGCCGACAGCATCGTGACGGTGGCCGAGACCGGCGGGCAGATCACGACCATTACCCTGGTCGGGGTCGATCTGCTTAATACCGATATCGTAATGGGCAGCGTCTGAAACCTTCGCGCATGCGAACCGATGCGAGGGTGGCCTGGAAACCACCCTCGCTTTTTTTACCGGTCCGAAATTCCTCGATCGCATCCGCGAAAAATGCCCAGGCAGCCCAAGGCCCACAGAGCACGGCGACATGCCTGCGTATGCATGGGACAGGAAATGATGAGCACAACATCACCCTCGACCCGGACATCCAGGCCGACGACAAGGACAGCGACAAGGACAGCAAAGGGGCTGCCTTGTCTTTGATCACCTCATTCCAGTTCCACCCAGGTGGAGTCGGGCGGCTCTTCGTTGTCGGTGAGCCCGTGCTTGAGCGCATACATCAGCAAGTCGATGCGGTTGATCAGGTTGAGCTTCTGATAGATGTTGCTGAGGTGGTTGTGCACGGTGTGCTCACTGATGCCCAGGTGCTCGGCGATGCTCATGTATTTGGCGGACGGGTCGCCGACGATGGCGCGAATCAGTTCCCGCTCGCGCAGCGTCAGCCGTGCCTGCTTCGCCTGTTCCAGGTTGCATCGCAAGGGTACATGCCTGCTCGCGGCATAGCCGGAAAGCCCGCCGGACCAGGCCCGGTCCAGCCCGACGTCGTGATGGTGGACCTTGATGATGGCCTGGACGATCGACTCCGTCGGGTCCTCCGCCAGCACGATGCCGCGCGCGCCCGCCTCGATCGCCTGGGCAACCGGGACGGATTCGTACAGGCCCTTGAGCACCAGCAGTTTCATTTCGCTGTTGTGGGTGAGCCCCGCGACGACTTCCAGCGGGTTCAGCGCATCCGGAAAGAAACTGAAGAAAATCACATTGGGACGCAACTGATCGGCAAGGTCCAGCGCATTGGTGTAGGTGGTGGCCTGGCCGCTCACCTCCATCCGGGGCCTCCTCGCATTGATCAAATCATGAAGCCCCATGAGCACCAGGGGGCGGCAATCGATCAGCATCACGCGTATCGTTTTTTTATGGTCTGGCATGTCTTCCTGCCTCCCCTTGAAAAACGATGACCTTCATACGCGTTGGCCTTCCTTGATCGGCCACTCGCTCTTGAAGGACGGATGCGAGCGCCGACAGGCTCTGAAAGTGCCCGCCCGGCTCTTGGCGACCCGGGGTACAGGCAGAAGTTGCGGAGGTTTCCCAAAGCCGGACAAATCTATCGAAGCAGCATAAATAAGAATAACTATCAATAGCTTGCACGTACCACAGGGCGTCCGCGAGCCCTCAACTGAGTCTAGGCCAGCCCACTGCGCTGCCTGCCACCCCATCCGTCGGTCTTCGACTCAAGCCTTCCGGGCCGATGTTCCCCAGGGGCGCCCTGCCCCCCACAAATCAAGCTCTTAGGCTCGCCGCGGGCGACCTACGGGCAGAATCGAATCCAACCAGGCTCGTCAATTAACGGACGAATGGCGCGCAGCCAAGTACACAAGCAATGAAAGCGTCAATTTATCGACGAGGCCAGCAGCGCCATGAATCGCCAGCTCAACGTCAATCCCCCGCACAAGCGACTGCCTGTGCCGGACAAAAAAGTCTCGGCAACCTGGCAAACCGGCTGGGTGGACAAAAAACCAATGATCTTCGAGGTGCAGATGTCGTCCCCCTCAGGGGCACCTCATTTGCCGTTGGGCCAGACGCGACCAGCCCCGGATCTCTCCGGCTCCGGGGCTGTAGAACGCAGCAGGCAAATGGCCAGGCGGCCCCGTTACTCCTGGTCCTCGATCCCAACGCCCATGGCCTGGCCGGCGCTACCGGGGCTCAGCCAGGCATTCACATTCTCGACGCTTTCTACCGGTGGTTTGCCCGCCCAGCGATTGAGGGTGAAGACATTGCTGAGGAACTCGTATTGGGTCTTGAGCAGGTCGCGCCGGGCGCGGAACTCGTTGCGTACGCTGGTCAGTACATCCACGGCATTGACCATGCCATAGCTCAGCCCCTTCTCCGCCGCCACCCTGGACAGCTGCGCCGAGGCCAGCGCCGAACGGCTGGCGTCGATCTTTTCGCCGTTCGAATTGGCGGTCAGGTAGGCGCTGGTGATCTCCTTGACCACCCGCCGCCGGATCGCTTCCAGCTCCTGCTCGGCGACCAGCTGGTCCTGGTAGAGCCCACGGACCCGCGCCGAGGTCGAACCGCCGCTGTACAGCGGCACCTGGACGCCGATGCCGGCGACATAGCTGTCGGTGCGTGGCGCCAGGGTATTGTTGTAGCCCTCGTTGGTCTGCTGCGCGCTGAGGTTCAGGCTCACCGTCGGGTAATGCCCGCCCTTGCCGCTGCGCAACGCTGCGTTCGCGGCTTCGGCGCCGCTCTCGCTGGCCTTGAGCGTCGGGTTCAGCTCCATGCCCTCGCGCACCCAGGACTCCAGGCTCTGCGCCGAAACCCGCAGCTGCGCGTCATTGCGAATCCGGTTGAGCTTCTCCTTGACCGGCCGCCCGACCAGCTCCGCCAGCGCCTCGCGACTGATGCTGGCCTGGTTGCGGGCATCCAGTTCCTGGGCCGCGAGCAGGTCCACCCGGGCCTTGAGGTCGAGCTGGTCGGTAATCATCGCCAGCTGCTTTTCGTACAACGCATTGACCCGGTCCAGGCTCTTTTGCGTGGTTCGGCGTTCCGCCCGCACCAGCTCCAGCTCATCCTCGGCCGCCAGGGCAGTGAAGTAGCGCCGCGCCAGCTCCACCGTGGCCTCGGCCTGGGCGTCCAGCGCTTGCGACTCGGACTGCTTGGCCAGGCTCTTGAACTTCTGGTAGTTCTCCCACGCGGCCTTGTTGTAGAGGTACTGGCGCAGCACCAGACTGTAGCTTTCGCTATCGAAGCTGCGCTCTTGTATCAGGTCGTTTTCCTGGTGGATCCGGTTCGTCCCGGCATTCAGCGACAGTTGCGGCAACAGCGCCCCCAGCGCCTCGCGTTGATGCTCCTTGCCCGCCTGCGCTTGCGCATAGGAGGCCAGGACCTGTGGATCCTCCAGCCGCGCCTCGCGATACAGCTGCATGAGGTCGGTGGAATAGGTCGAGGCATTGACCCCGGTTGGCGTTACCGCAGCGGTTTGCGCCAAGGCGGCCCCCGCTGCCAGCATGAATGCACTCCCTAGCAGAACTGACGACTCTCCCACGGTCACTCCTCGATCATTGATTGAGACATCACATCCCGGGCCGGCTGCATCAGGTACTGCAACAGCGTGCGCTGCCCGGTGATGATCAACACGTCCGCCGGCATCCCCGGCAGCAACTTGCGTTCACCCAAGGTGCGCGCACCGTTCTCGGTGACCCGGACCCGCGCCAGGTAATAGGCGGTCCCGGTCTTTTCGTTGGTCAGCCGGTCGCCCGAGACGCTGCTGACCTCGCCTTCGATCACCGGCGTGGTCGAGCTCTTGAACGCGCCGAAACGGATATCGGCGCGCTTGCCGATGCCGATGCGGTCGATGTCCACCGGCGCCACCTGGGCCTCTATGACCAGTTCGGAAACCGACGGCACTATGTCCAGCAGGGGCGTCGCCGAACGCACGACGCCGCCGATGGTGTGTACCGTCATGCCAATCACCATGCCCGCGTCGGGGGCGCGGATGACGATGCGGCTGAGGCGGTCTTCCAGGGCCGAGTTCTTCTCTTGCAGGTCGTAGATCTTGGTCTGCACCTCGGCCAGCTGCTTGGCCACGTCGGAATTGAAATCCTTGTCGACCTGGAGGATCTGCAGCTGGGTTTCGTTGATCTGCAGGCGGGTCTTGTCGATGGTGGAACGGTGATCGGCCACCTCCGACCTGAGCATCCCCAGCTTGCGGTCCTGCTCCAGCAGGCGTTGCTTGTCGACGAACCCTTCCTTGAGCAGCTCGGACAATTCGCCGATTTCACCGCTGTAGGATTTCTCCAGGCGCACCTTGACCGCGATCATCGACTCCAGGCCCTTGATCTGCTGGTGCAATTGGCCGATGCGCTCGCGCAGCACCGAGATCTGGCCCAGCCGCGAGCCGCGCCGAGCGTTGAATACCTGGGTCTCGCCCTGGCGCGCTTCCTCTCCTCGCACACTGGCGGATTCGGGCATCTGCCCAAAGTCGATCGTCGGCAACCCGTCGCGTTCGGCAATCAGCCTCGACTCCATGGCCCTGGCCGCGACCAGCAGGCCTTGGGTCGCCTCGTATTCGGAGCGCAGCTGGGCATCGTCCAGGATGATCAGCGGATCATCCCGCTTGACGATGTCGCCATCGTGGGCCAACACCGATTTGACGATGCCGCCTTCAAGGTGCTGGACCGTCTTGCGATAAGTCTGCACTGTGACCACTCCCGGCGCGTACGCGGCACCGTCCAGGGGCGCGAGCGCCGCCCAGGTGCCGAACAGGCCGAAGGTCACGCCGACAATGCCCATCCCCAGGCGGTGGGCCTTGCGATCGGACACCGGCAGGTCGGAGAAGCTCTCGATTTGACGATCAGGCATAGGATTCACCGCCATCGTCCTTGCGGGCATCGATCGACGCCACATTGGTAGCCACCGGTACGGGCCCGGCGTGTTTCGGGACCGGCGGTTGCTGCCCGCTGAGTTCGGCCAGCACTTCCTCGCGCGGTCCATAGAGCGCGACAACCCCGGCTTTCATCACCAGCAGCCGGTCGAGTTGCGACACGATATTGGTGCGGTGGGTAATCACGAACAGGGTCGCGCCGGTGTGCTTGATCTGCTGGATGGCCGCCGCCAGGGCGCGATCGCCGACTTCGTCGAGATTGGAATTGGGCTCGTCGAGAATGATCAACCGCGGGTTGCCGTACAGCGCGCGGGCCAGCCCGATGCGCTGGCGCTGCCCCGCCGAGAGCATGACGCCCTCGCTGCCGATGACGGTGTCGTAGCCGTCGGGCAACAGCAGAATCATTTCGTGGACGCCAGCGGTCCTGGCGGCCTGGATGACTTTCGCCGAATCGATCTCGGCGAAGCGGGCAATGTTCTCGCCGACGCTGCCCTCGAACAATTCAATGTCCTGGGGCAAGTAACCGATATGCGGGCCAAGCTCTTGCTTGTCCCAGGTGCTGATGTCCGCGCCATCCAGCCGGACCACCCCATGCTGCGGCGGCCAGACGCCGATCAGCGCCCTGGCCAGGGTCGACTTGCCCGAGGCGCTCGGACCTATGATGCCCACCACGCAACCGGCCGGTACGCTGAAGCTGATGTTCTTGAGGATCGGGGTGTTCGAGCCAGGTGCCGCGACAATCAGGTTCTCGACCTGCACGTTGCCCTCAGGCGCGGGCAACGACAGACGCTCGGGTTGCGCCAGTTGTTTGCCGAGGATGTCGTTCAGGCGGTTGTACTGCGAACGGGCCGCGATAAAGCCCTTCCAGCTGCCGATCATCAGGTCGATCGGGGCCAGCGCCCGCCCCAGCAGCACGGCCCCAGCGAACACCAGGCCGGCCCCCACCTGATGGTCCACCGCCAGGTACGCCCCCAGGCCCAGCACCAGGGATTGCACCAGCAGGCGGAAAGTCCGCGACAGCGTCGTGACCAGGCCTCCCCGGTCGCTCGCCAGGGATTGCAGCAGCAGCACGCTTCTCTGCCGACGGCCCCAACGATCCATCAGGGTTTCCAGCATGCCCATGGACTCTATGACTTCGGCGTTGCGCAGGTTCTTGGTGGTATAGAGGCTCGCGCCGATATGCTCCTTGTTGGCCTGGGCCAGCACCGGCGCCGTCAGCTTCTCATTGACGAAGGCGAGCACTATCAACAACAGGGCACTGCCCGTCGCGACCCAGCCGAACCAGGGGTGGAACAGGAACATCACCGCGATATAGATCGGCAACCAGGGCGCGTCGAAAAAGGCGAACAGGCCGCTGCTGGAGAGAAACTGTCGCAACCCCGTCAAATCGTTGAGCGACTGGGCCGAAGCATCCATGCCGCCACTGTCCAAAGCCCGTTTGAAACTGGCCTTGTAGACCTGGCGACTGAGCAGCACATCCAGCCGGGTACTGACCCGCACCATGATGCGTGAGCGAATCCATTCGAGGGAGCCGAGGGTGATCACCAGCATGGTCATGATCAGCGTCAGCATGGCCAGGGTGGTGAGACTGCCGCTGGTCATCACCCGCCCATACACCTGGAGCATGTAGAAGGTCGGGACAAGCATCAGCGCGTTGATGAAGAAACTGAAAAAGCCGACAAAAACAAAGCTGTCTCTGCAGACCTTCAACGCACTTTTCAGACTGTTTTCAGGTGGGCTTTGCATTGAAACCTCTGCTCGAAAGGCCAGCCTTTGTGGAGCTTAGATCATGCCGAACAGCTGCGTGCGGCCATTGGCCGATTCGCCTCGGGCAGCCGCCATCGCGCCGGTAACGGCCCGGCGCGCGAGCGCGCGCAAGAGCCTCGCGACCTAGCGACCTGATGGCTCTAGCACGGGCTTTTTGCGCCATCATTGGCGAGTGGGAGGTGGCTGGAGCAGAAGCGCCGCAGGATGCCGGGACAGGTTTTCCTGGCACGCGACAAGTTCGTCGCGCACCCCGCTTCGCCCGGGAGAATCCGATTGTCGGTAGCGACAGGTGCAGTGCACGCAGCGCCTGGGTATCCCGATTAGTCTAGTTACTGGATTGGCCGGCCGGCCTTGCGATGACCAGCGGTGCGCTTGCAGTGGGTATCGGGTGTGCTGGAGGGCTAGCTTTTGTGCGCACGCGGCTGATTTCGATCGGAGGGTTGTGGGCCAGAGATTGCTTATCTGCCCCATCCAAGAAGCCGCTCTATCGGCAATTTGGTGATGGCAAAGCCTGCCAGCAGCAACATCGAATAGAGGATCAACTGTCGAGAGATTGGCGTGCCTTCGTACCAGGCGCCGATAAGGACGGCAAATACCGGGAAGATGATGAACACGAACGACAGAATTACCGGGCTCAAGCGTTTGAGCAGGAAAAAATAGACAATGAAGCCGCCCACGGAAGCCACCAGACCGAGATAGGTCAATGCCAGCCAGGAACGCTGCGTCACGCTGGCAAGGTCGGGATGTTCCAGCGCCAAGCCAGTCATAAACAGTCCCAGCCCGGCAATGCCGATCGGCAGCGTATTGAATGTGATAACCCCTATCTCGGCTCCTCTCTGCTTGGTAATGACATAGCAGAGGGCGTGCATCACAGCCGCAATCAGGATAGCGATCACTCCAAAAAGCTCCGAGTAATCGAGATGCAGTCCCTGTGTCTTGATAATCATGAACAGGCTGCCGAAGCCAATGGCTATGCCGACAACTTGCGAAAAAAATATCTTTTCTCTCAGGAAGATGGACGAGAAGATCAGGATGAAGACCGGCATGCTGCTGAACAGAAGTGCCGTCAGCCCGGAAGCGACATACTGCTCGCCGTAGTTCAGCAGGTAATACGGCACGCTGAAGTAGCACAGGGTGACGAAGATGAAAAACCCGAAGTTCTTGCGGGGGAAAAATATCGATTCGCGCCGTATCAACGCAAACCCCAGGAACAGCGGAAAGGCGATCAAAAAACGCAAACCTGCAGATGTCAGTGGTGGCACGCTTTCCACCGCTATCTTGATGCCAAGCCATGTAGTCCCCCAACTGAGACAGACCACCAGAAAGAGCAATGTGGTCACCAAGCCCGCCATCCATCTCCCTGCTGCAGGCTGATCCTGCACTTCCATGCTGATTGACATGTTTTTATTCGGCTCTTAAGGTAAATTCTTTAAGATTGATCCGATTCATTTATAAGAATGATCTTATCAACTCAATATATTGATTCAATATCAGGTTAATTTGAGGGAAATATGTCTGTCAAACCCGTTATTGACACCGATTCAATCTTCAAGAATGCCCTGCAAGATGGTCCAGGGCCTAAGTACATGCGACTTGCTCAGGGCATAGAGCAGGCCATCAATAACGGCGCTATCGGACAAGGCCTCAAACTTCCGCCACATCGCATCCTTGCCGATAAGATTGGCGTTACTGCCGGAACAGTCAGTCGCGCCTATTCAGAATTGGAGCGCATGGGACTGGTCATGGCGCGGGTGGGTGACGGCACCTTCGTTCGTGCACGCGAGCAGGAACGCCCTCGCGATGCCGGCTTTCGCAATTTCATCGAGGCACCGGATGAATGCCACGATATGAGTCGCAACATGCATATCCCCGGTATGGAAGCCACGCTACTGGCGCGCACGATGGCGGAGCTGTCGGGAGATGTAGAACGACTGCAGGAATTGATGCTCTACACGCCAGACATGGGTATTCAGCGCCACCGACAAGCGGGTGCCCAATGGCTGGCGCATGGCGACTTCAGGCCATCGCCCGAGCAGATCCTCTGCGTGAATGGCAGCCAGCACGGTCTACTGACCGTCCTCATTGCGATGCTGCGTGCTGGAGACACTCTGGTCACAGAACACCTCACCTACCCGGGCCTCATCAGCGTCACTCGATTTCTGGGTATCAAGGTCCTGGGTATAGAAATGGATGAGGAAGGGTTGGTCCCTGCATCGCTTGCTGAGATTTGCGGCATCAATCGAGTCTCCGCGTTGTACTGCACGCCGACGATACAGAATCCGACTACCGCGATTCTCAGCCCTGAGCGCCGTAAGGAAATTGCGCAGATATGCCGCGAGCACAATGTGCTGATCATCGAAGATGAAACCCATGGCGTGCTGATGCAGGACAGGCCAATGCCAATCGGCATGTACGCACCTGAGCGTGGGATCATCATCAGCAGCTTGAGCAAAGGAGTAGCCGCGGGGCTTCGCACAGGCTATGTCCATGTACCGCAGGCACTGGTAGGGCGCCACGCCGCTGCGATCCGCAACAGCTGCTGGATGGCTTCGCCACTGCCCCATGAGATCGCCTGCCTCTGGATTGAAGATGGCACTGCACACTCACTGCTGCATCAGCAGATAGCGGAAATAGAGCGCCGTAAGCGGACGGTGGAAAAGCTGTTGCAAGGACTGACCTACAGAACCCATCAATACAGCCCACATTTCTGGATCGAGGTACCTGCTCCCTGGCGCGCATCGGAAATCGAGCACTCGCTACGCCAGCGCAATCACCTGATCTCGATCGCCGATGCATTCAGCATCGGTAAAGGCACAGTTCCACAATTCGTCCGCGCGAGCGTCAGTAACGCCTCTGGCGGTGATCAGGCCCTCCATGATGGGTTCGCGATGCTCGCCCAGGTGCTGCGCCACGGAGTCACTCAAGAGTCGCCAATGCTCCTATAGGGTGATGCCTGGTTCCAACCGGGCGATCAACGTGACGAGACAAATACCTGCTGGTGATGAACATAGGCAGAACCTCCCCGCTCCCCTCTCTCCCATCAGGCTTTCGAGCAAGCAGGCGGTGCCCAGTCCCCCATGTCGGGATTGCTGCACACGTCGTTGACCATGGTCTGGCCACGAGCAGCGACTTTCTGGCCTTCCGCGCGCTTGGCCGAGGCTTGCTGCAAGGTGCGCTCAGTGGTGACGGCTTCTTTGGGCACATTCGTCTTCGTCGCCGGCTTGGCGCTAGCCTTCTTGCTGGTCGACGCCTTCTTGTCGGTGGCGGCTGGAGGCTTCACGGCGGCCACCTGGGCGACGTCCTGGCGTTGCACGCCGACCGTCTGCAGGTCTTTCTCATAGGCCTGGGTGTAGACATCGATGCTCTCGCCGGCACGCCCATCCGCGGCGGCCATCAGCGCGTTGGTTTCCTTCAGGCCGCTGACGATCTCGGCCAACCGCAGGCGCCCTTCGCTGTCGCTGATCTTCTTCGCCTTGCGCGCATTGAGCAACGAGGTGAATTCACGCTGGTAGCAGTTCTGCGCGGTACTGGTGTAGCTGATGCTGCGGTCGATTTCGCCGGTACTGTGGTCGATGTCGCTGGCGTAGGAAGCAATGCGCGCACGGTCGTCGCTGATCTGTTTCTGGCGTTCGGTGTAGTAGCCGGTCGCCCCGCCGACCAGGGCCCCGGCGGCAGCGCCTATCAGGGCATTGCGGCCGGCATCGCCGCTATTGCCGACGAAGGCCCCGGCCAGGCCGCCGAGCAGGCCACCAGTAATGGCGCCGGTGGCCACCGACTTGGTCATCGACTTGTCGGAACTGCGCAGCTGGCTGACCGGCTCATAGCATTGCGGGTAGTACTCGACCTTGGTCTGGGCCGCGACCTTCGAGCTTGGAGACCCGAAACTCGCGCAGCCGCCCAGCAGTAGCGCGCAGCAGATCGCGGTAGGTAACGGCAGGATACGAGCCGAAATGGAAGCGCAGTTCTTGAGTGAAATATCCATGGTCGTGTCTCTCCTTTTTTGTGGGTCAATTCCGTTTCGGCTGCTGCGCAGAGCGGGCTCCGTCCGACGTGACCAACCTCAGCTGCCGCTACATCCAGCCTAGCTGGTCTGCGCTGCCGCCGACGGCCATTCGGCAGCCTGTTCAGGGCGCAAGCAGCTCCTTCAGGATCGTCTCCGGGTCTGCCCGGCGCTGCTGGCGAAACTGCCCCACATGCCTGACGAAAACCGTGGCACGGGCTACCAGGCTTTTTCCCAGCACCGGTTTGTGATTGAGCTCTTCCCGGGTCCGCTGGAACTGCGTCTGGATCACCTCGTCGGTGTAGCGCGTTCCGGTCGCCAGGTTGTCGATGTAGATCGCCAGGGCGCCATCGAGCGCACTGCGCCCATTGGCGATGGCCGTTTCATAGAGCTTGGCGGTGGCTTCGTCCTGGGCGGCCCGCGCTTGATCGCGGTCCTTCTTCAGGTTGGTCAGGCGAATGTTGTAGTTGTTGACGGTCTCGGCCACCAGGGCCGCCGACTGGATCAGGTTGCCCGCGGCCTCCTCGCGCTGCCGGGCGATCAGCGACACATTGCGCTTGAGCTCTTCGTTCACCCGCGCCAGGCGGGCCTGCAGGTTCGGGTCGGTGCTGCTGGCGATAAGACTGTCCAGTAGTTGGGTCGGATCTTCGGCAGCGTTGATTTCATCGGTCAGGCCTGCCAGGCGGCCCTCCTTCTGCCACTGCTCGAACAGCTCCTCGTAGCGTGAGCGCGGTGCCGACAACGCGCCCAGGGCCACCCGGAAACCGGTGGTGGCGTTGCGCTGTTCGCTGCCGTCGGCGGCGAACAGCGGGTACTCCCGACGCATGCCGGTGAACAGCGTCAGCTCGCCCTCCAGGTAGTTGCCGCCCTTGACCACGAAGCCGCCGTAACTGCCCTGGCGGCGACCGGCGTGGACCAGCTGGAAGGACTCCTGGACCATCTCCGCGGCATTGCCGATCACATCGAACAGTCCCAAGGGATTGGGGTTTTTCAGCCCGACCGGCAACAGCCGCGCGCCCTGCCCGGTGCCCCCGGCGACCTGGCTGAACACCGCCCAGTCCCCTAGCGGGCCATCGCTGTCGCTGCCTTGCACCTTGCGCGGGAACAACCGCGCCTCCAACGCCTGGCGGCTGACCGCCTGGCCACCGCGGGCGGCGAATTCCCACTCCACTTCGGTCGGCAGGCGGACGAAGCCCATCCCGCCGTCCTCGGCCGCTTTGCCGCGGCCGCTGACCGGCAAGCGGTCGCGGTGGTACTTGAGCAGCCAGGCGCTGTACACCGCGGCAAAGCGCTCAGCCTCCAGGCGTGACAGCTTGACCTTGGGCAGGCGCGCAGCCATGTCGCTCATGGGGGCGCAGGCCGGGGCCTCGCCCTGCCCCGCCAATGCCGCCTCCTGGGCCATGACCAGGGCGTATTGGCGTTCGGTGACCTCGTATTTGCCGACGAAATAGAACATCGGCTTGAGCAGGCTGTCGGCCCCGCTCTTGGGCAGGGCTGGGGCGATTCGAGCTTGCCAGTCGGCCGGCAGGTCGTCGAGGACGAACTGACCGTTGATGTAGTCGCGCCGGTAACCGGAGATAAAGGACTGCCGGTAGCCCGGATCCTCGTCGCTGAAGGGATAGCCGAGATTGACCTCACGGTCGTCCAGGCTGCCCTTGGCGAGGACATAGACGTAGCGGAACACCAACTCGCCTTCGCAGGGCAGCGGCAGGCTGAGGTCATCGGGCAGCGGTTTCGGGTTATCCGCGGGGGCAGCACTCTCCGCCTGCACGGTGCCGGCCAGCGCCAGCATGACTAGAGCCTTCAGCCAGATTAGAGCCCTCAGCCAGACCAGAACCCTCAGCCAGTTAGACATCGCGCAGTCCTTCCGATGCTTCGATCCGCGCCACGCGCCAGCCACCGGAGGCCGCCGCCAGCAGGCAGCAGAGCAGCGTCAGCAGCAGCGCCAGCAGGTAGTGGCTCGGCAGCAGCCGGCAGGCGTACTCCCCCGCCGCCGCTGCAAACAGCCGGTTCAACCCGGTTTCGGCGATGCCGTACAAGCCCCAGGCCAGCAGCAGGCCGAACACCCCGGTGTACAGCGCCTGCAGCACGACGAAGGCGACCAGGGCGCCTGTCGAAAAGCCCAGCAGGCGCAACACCGACAAGGCCCTGCGCTTGCGCTCGACGGCGGCCAGGGCGCTGGCGGTCATCGCCGCGAAGGCCCCGGCCAGCGCCAGACTGGCTATGATCCAGAACACCAGGGTCAGGTTGCGGCTGAGGGAGCGCACCTGGGCGATGGCGTCGGCCTGGGTCGCGACCTCCAGCCCGTGCTCGGCGAAATACCGGCGCAGGCGCTCCACGCCGTCCAGGTCCGCGGCGTAAAGACGAAACCCCGGATACACCCGCGCCGTGTTCGCTTGTGGCTCATGCCCGGGCCACGCCAGGCCGTCGCGGTAGTCTTCGGCGGCTTCCAGCAGGGCCAGGGGCGCGAACAGCGCATCGCGCTGGAAGGCCGCGAGCGGCAAGACCCCCTGCACCCGCAGGCGGGTGCGCTGGTATTCCTGTCGCCCGGCTACCTGACGGCCGAACGCGGCGCTCAACACGTCTCCGCCCTGGACCCCGAGTTTCTCCGCCGCCCGCTGGCTGAGCAGTACCTGGTCCGGTGCCTGGAGCAGCAGCGTGGGCGCCACCAGCGGGTCGCCCGCGGCGGTGGGGATCATCTCCACCGTCAGCGCCTGGCCGGCCGAGTCCGGGTAGAGGTCAGCGGTCGCGGCGATCTGTCGGGTACGGGGCACGACGAAGGCCACTTCGGGACGAGCAGACAGTTCGGCGATGGCCTGGGCGCTGAAGCGCCCGCCGCCCATGGGCACGACTTCGCGCACGGTGGGGTCGCGCTCCAGGCGTTCGGTCAGGGTGGTGACCAGGCCGAACTTGAGGCCGAACAACACCAGCAAGGGCGCGAGCACGGCGACCAGAGCCAGGACCGCGCACGCCGACAGGCGCACCTCGGCGCGGTAGTCGTGCCAGGCCAGCAAGGCCATCAGGGTAAGGCGCATCAGCCACCTCCCGCCAGCGTCGCGGTGACCCCGCCATCCGCGCCGCGCTGCACCTGCAAGGGATGCAGCTGCAACCCGGCGCGCCGGGCCAGCGCCTCGTCATGGGTGGCGACCAGGATGCACACGCCGCGCTCCTCGGCCTGAGCCACCAGCAGTTGCATGACCCGTTCGGCGTTCAGCGGGTCCAGCGAGGCGGTGGGCTCGTCCGCCAGCACTATGCTCGGCCCATGGGCCAGGGCCCGGGCGATGCTGACCCGCTGGCGCTGGCCCACCGACAGTGCTGCCGGCAGCTTGTGCAGTTGGTCGGCGATTTCCAGCTGCTCGGCCAGGCGCCTGACCGTGGCATCGGCCGGCAGGCCGAGCAGCGAGCGCGACAAGCCGATGTTGCGCTGCACGTCGAGAAAACCCAGCAACCCGCCCGTCTGCAGCACATAGCCCATGACCCGGCTGCGCAGCCCGGCCAGCACATCCTGGCGGCCGCTGCGCCAGAGCCCGGCGACATCCAGCACAGGGTGGTCGACGCTGCATTCGAAGACCCCGCCCGGGTCCGGCGACAGCACCAGGGCCAGCAGGTCCAGCAGGGTGCTCTTGCCGCTGCCGCTGGAGCCCACCAGGGCCAGGCGCTGGCCCGGCCGCAGGTCGAGCTGGGGCACCACCAGGCTGTAGCGCTGTGGCCCCTCGCCGCGGGTCTTGCGGATATCCCTGAGCTTGAGCATCAGGGCAGCGTCGCCAGGGGCACGCGATACAGCGCATCGCCCGGCTGGGCCTCGCCGAAGCGGACCCAGTTGGCCATGTCGTTGTGGAAGGTTTCGTACAGGCGGATCTTCGACTCCAGCTCGTCGATGAAGTCCTGCTGCTCGGCCACGCTCAGGGACAGCCAGAGGTCCTGGGTCATGGTCAGCGATTTGCTGCGATACGGCAGGCCCTCCAGGTACTCGCCGAGGATGCCGCCTTCGACCAGGTTGCCGCCCTGCTTCAACCGCGTCGGATCGCGGCTCATGTGGGCGCTGGCGCTGGCGATTTCCTGGAAGAAATCCTTGGGCGAGGTCTGGGTCCGGCGGGCCGCATCGACGATCAGTTTCAGCGACTGCTGCAGGTCGTTGAGCTGCAGCTTGGTCAGCAGCACGCAGACCTGGAAGGCCGGCAGCGAGGGGTTGGTCAGGTCGTGGTCGGAAGTCCAGGCGGTGATCAGCTGCGGTGCGCGGACGGCTGACCGGCGGCCGAGAAAGTCCATCTGCATGGCGTAGCCGATGGCCGTGGCCTTGCTCGCGACGCTCGGCGCCCCCTGTGGCGGCGCCAGGCTGGGCACCTGGTTGTTGCGCGCCTGATGCACCTGTTCGGCGAATACCGAGCCGATCTCGGTGACGGTGTCGCCGAAGCGACCGACATCGCCGCCAGCCACCGGAATGTAGAGGTCGCCGATCTGCGGGTTGGCGTCGGCGGTCAGGCTGCGGTACTGCTGCTCGGCGAAGTCATGGTTTTTCCGCCCGGCCTCGGTGCGCAAGTGCAGCGCATAGATCTTGATCCGTTTGCTGAGGGCTGCCTCGCGTACCTCGGCTTCGTTCATCTGGGTGCGCCCCAGCGGATCGTTCTTGCGCAGGGCACCGGCGTCGGTGACCAGCAGGATCAGCCGCCCGGCATAGGGGCTCCAGTCCATGCCCTCGACCGCCTCCATCACACCGGCGAAGGCATCCTCATTGAAGGCGTGGCTGGACACATTGGTGGCCTTGACCTGGCCCGCCAGCTCGAGGAAGCGCTGTGGATCGCGGCCCTCCTCCAGGCTCACCAGGGGTCGCGCCACATATTCCAGGCCCGGGGTCTTCTCGACATTGCTGCGAAACCCCACCAGGCCGAAGCTGACGCTGTCCAGGTCGCCACGGCTGGCGATCTGCTGGTGCAACGCCTGCACCACCTTGCGCACCCGGTCGATGTAGGGCTGCATCGACACCGAGGTATCGACCACCAGCACTATCGCCGTGCGGAAGGCATCGCTGCTGGCTTTGCCCGCCCCCTCGGCCTTGCCCGGGGCCGTGTCGCCGGGGTCGATGGAGGCCACGTTGAGCAGTTGCACCGGCTGGCCGTTGGCATCGAAGCTCTCCCGGGCCTCGAAAATCGGCAGCAGGTAGAACTGGTCCTGGGGAATGGCGCTGGCCGCAGGCTCCAGCGCGACGATCTGCGGGTCCACGCTGCCTTGGTTCTGGGCCTTGAGCAGTGCGCTACGGGCCTGGGCCGTGTCTGCCAGAAACCGCTCGAGGGTGCTTGCTTCGCGCAGGAACATGACCGGCGAACGACCGGAGCGCTCGGTGAACTTCAGCACCAGGCTCTGCTTCCAGTCGCTGACCTGCTCGGCCGGCAACCAGCCATCGCGCTGGCCATCGCTGGCGGCGCCGACCTCCAGCCAGCTGCCGCCCGCCACCGCCTTGCGCTGATAGACATACAGCACCGAGAACGCCGGCAGCGCCGCACCGCTGGCCGCCGCCCCGGGCTGGCCGGACAGGTGCGCGCCGGGCTTGCTCAGCACCCGTTGGAACAGGGTTTTCTTGCCCGGCATCAGCAGCGGACGGTCGCCGCCATCGGCGTTGGTCGCCAGCGGCGGTTGCGCTGCGCTGGCCGTCTTGGCGGGCGAGTCCTGCACCACGCCAGCCGGCGTTTTTTTGGCCTCGACCTGGCCGCCTTGCGGTTCCGCCGGCGGTGCCGAGCGCAGCCACCAGTAGCCCCCGCCAGCCAGGGCCAGTGCGCCGGCCACCGCCACACCGAGCAGCGCCAACGACGGCCTGCGCGACCCGGCCGGCGACTTGGCGTCGAGGCTTGCGGCCGGTGCGGGCCTGGCCGTGGCGGCCGGCTCGGGCTCGGGCTCCGGCGCGGCGAGCGGCGGCATGTCGAGGGAAACCGGCGTCAGCCCGCCCAGGTCGGTCGCCCCGGATTGGCCGGCCGCCGCAGCAGGCGGCAACGGCAGCGGGCGGATCTGCGTCGCCTCGGTATCGGCCGGCCCGGCGGGCGGCAGATGGTCCAGCGCGGCGATCAGGGCATCGGCATCGGCAAAGCGCTCGGCCGGGTCCTTGGCCAGCAGCTTGCGCAGAATACCCTGGTAACGGCCGTGGGCCATGGGCAGTTCGGGCAGCGGCTCGGTCAAGTGGGCCAGGGCCGTGGACAGCGAGTCGCTGCCGGTATAGGGCAGCTTGCCGGTGAGTATCTCGTAGAACACCACCCCCAGGGCGTAGAGGTCGGCGCGGCCGTCGATCTGCTGGCCGCGGGCCTGTTCCGGACTCATGTAGCTGGGTGTGCCCACGGCAAAACCGGCCTGGGTGAACTGGGTGCGGTCCTCCAGGGACTTGGCGATGCCGAAGTCCGAGAGCACCGCCGAACCGTTGGCGCGAAACAGGATATTGGCCGGCTTGACGTCCCGGTGCACCAGCCCCTGGGCATGGGCATAGCCCAGGGCCAGGGCAATCTGGCGCAGGTAGACCAGGCCCTGCTCCGCGCTGAGGCCCTCGGCAATCCGCTCCTTCAGGGTGCCGTTCGGCAGGTACTCCATGGCCATGTAATAGAAGTGGCCGACATTGCCGATGTCGTAGATGGTCACTGTGTGCGGGTGGGAGAGCCGCGCCAGGGTCTTGCCCTCGCGCAGGAAGCGCTCGCAGAAGCTGCGGTCGGCGGCCAGCGCGGCGGCCATGACCTTGAGCGCCACCTTGCGCTCCAGCGAGCGCTGGGTCGCCAGGTAGACGGTGGCCATGGCGCCCTCGCCCAGCTCACGCTCGATCCCATAGCCCGGAATGTCCATGTCCAGACTCGAGCGTTCTTCAGTCGATGCGTTCTCAGTGGGCATTGACGACTACCGCCGTGATGTTGTCGGGAGCGCCCCGGGTCAGCCCCAGGTGCACCAGGCTGCGGACCACCTCATAGGGGCTCGCGTTGCCCAGCACCTCGCGCAGTTCATGGTCCTCGACGGTCTTGGTCAGCCCGTCGCTGCACAGCAGGAAGCTGTCGCCGGGACGCACCTCCAGGTCCACGGCCGAGAGTTCCAGCCAGTCCTGGGTGCCCACGGCGCGGGTGACGATGTTGGCCATGGGGTGCTCGCGCGCCTCGTCCTCGCTGAGCAGCCTGCTGTCCAGCAACTCCTGGACATAACTGTGGTCGTGGCTGATGACCTCCAGCTGGCCCTCGCGCAGGCGATACAGGCGGCTGTCGCCGGCCCACAGGCAGGTGGCGTTGGCGCCGCGGGCGGCCAGCAGCACCAGGGTGCTGCCCATGATGCCGACCCCGCGCTGTGCGGTTTCCTGGCGAACCGCCGCGTTGGCCTGCTCCAGCCCCGCCCGCAACGCCTGGACATAGGCCGGCAAGGAGGGCTCGGGCGGGATGGCGCGCAGCGTATCGACGATCAGGCTGCTGACGAAATCGCCCGCCGCATACCCGCCCATGCCATCGGCCACCACCCAGAGGCCGGCTTGCACGGCATCCAGACAGGCGTCCTCGTTGACCTGACGCACCATGCCGACATGGCTGTGGCTGGCGGATTCGTAACGCGTTACGGCTGACGACATGCCCTGGCTCCCGAAATGGTCCTGCTTCCCAAAATCAGCTCCAAAAATCAGCTCCCGAAATCGAACTGCAGGGTGTGCGCAAGCGACGCGCAGCCGCCCTCGCCCAGCAGAAAACCGCTGAAATCCTGCGCCGCCGGCAACCCCTGGCAACGCAGCAGGCCAGCGGCGACCCGTCCGGAGCCCTTGCCCCACCAGAGGCTCGCGCCCTCGCAGGCGTGCTGCATCAGCACCGCCCCCCGCGCCGCCGCCGTAGTGGCGACAAAGCGCATCTGTCCCTCCTGCGCCTGCCTGCACAGCGCCGGCGCGCTACACACCGGACTGCCGAGGGCCGGCACCGCGGCCTCGAAGGCCTCGACGTCGGCCTCAGGCTCCAGGGTCGAAAGCAACAGGACCTCGGCGGCTTCGAACCAGTCATCCGGGCCGGCCACCAGCGCGCCCAGATCGGTGTCGGCCTCCAGCAGCAGCGCTATGGTCAGCGGGAAGTAGCGCCCGACCCGGTCGACACTGGGCATCATCACCCCCACCGCCGCCTCACTACCGAGCAGGCCCGGCGCCACGGCAAAGCGCCACAGCGGGCTGACCAGGTAGGCATCCAGCCAACCCGGCCCCAGCTGCGCCTGGCTGGTGGCCATGCCGGCGGAAAGCCAGGCATCCCAGCGCTCGATAAAGGTCGGCGACAGGCCGCGGTGGATGAAATCCCCGCGGCCGGCCAGCTTGCCGTAGAAACCCGGGCTGCTCACAAGCGCTCCGGCAAGCTGAAGCCGGACACCAGCCGGCCCTTGAACGGGTTGAACGCACTGCTGGCGCGCAGTTCGCAGGAGATGCTCGCCGTGTCGACGCGCATGCGCAGGGTGAAGCGGTCCGGGGCGTTGCCCTGGGTCAGGTCGGACTGTTCCAGCAAGCGAAACCAGGCCCAGGGCCCCTCCAGGGTCAACCCCGAACGGCCGGTGCTGGTAGGCGGCGTAACGGACAGGCGCACCACCCCCAGGCTGTTGGGGCTGGGCCATTGCATCGCCATCGGCCGGCTGGGGCCATGGTCGTAGCTGAGCTGCTGGCCGTCCAGGTCGAGCAGGAACTGGCTGATGGAGGCGTCCATGGCCACGGGCTTGAGTTCGAAGCGCACCGTCGGCTGGGTGCCTCCAGAGCGGAAGTAGGCATCGCGAATGGCCGCGGCGCGTTGGAAGGTTTGCAGCACGCCCGGGCCTATGCCGAGCTTTTCCGCGGCCCCCGGCTGCCAGCGCCAGTTGCTGGTCGAGGTGTTGACGTAGGGCTGCAGGTACTTGCGAAAGTAGTTGTCCATCACCCCGCCCACGCCGAAGAAGTTGCCGAAGTCCTCCAGGGTGGCCTCCCGCGAACTGGAGTTGACCAGGGGGTAACGGCCGGCCAGGGACTGGCGGTAGACATTCACCACCTCGCTGACCCAGGCCGCGTTCAGCTGGGTGCGGATGCTGCCCATCATGCTGCCGGTGGTGGCGCTGACCACCGAGTTGACCAGCTTCTGTACCAGTGGCGGCTGGCGTTCGGCGCCAAGCTTGACCCGCGATGCCGTGGCCACCGCCTGGTTCTTCGCCTCGCCGAGCAAGGCCTCGCCGCTGGCGCCGCTCATGGCGCTGGCCTGCACATAGAGCTCATTGAGCTGGGCCAGCAGATCGTCGATCGGCGCTGGCCCATCCCCTTGGGTGGCCACCAGGCTATTGAGCTCGGCGAAGCGCGCGGTGATGGGGTCGACCTGAGAAGTTGCCGACGAATCTTCCTCGGCCGTTTGGCCGACCAGCGAGCCGAGCTGCTGCTTGAGTTTGTCCACGGTGCCGTCGGCGGCCTTGAGCTTCTCGGCCAGCAGGCGATCCTCTTGTTGCAGGTTGGTTTCCCTGGCCACCGCATCGAGCAGTTTCTTCAGTGGCGAGTTGGGCCCGGAGAGCACCCGCAGCACATCGGCGGCCTGGGCGATGCTGTTGATCGCGACGAAGTCGAGATCGCCGAGCAGGGTTTCCCATTGGTTGAGGAAATCCTGGAAGTACAGGGCACGCACCTCCAGGGCCAGGCTGGCGACATCCTGGTTGTCGTTCAGTGGCCGGCCGAGTACCCATTGTTCCTCGGCCAGGGCGCCGGACTGGCTGAGGCTGGCGACCATGAACGCCTGACGGTAGCCGCGGTAGGTATAGAAACCGGACAACGGATCGTTCAGCGGCTTGCCGCTCTTGCGCGTGAACACCAGGGCGGCATCGCGCCCGGCCGCTTCGCTGAGGCGGAAATCCGCGATGCCCTCGGGCAGTTTCTGGCGTTTCACCCGGTTGTAGACCCGCTGCGCCACGGACATCTGCTGCAACTGCCGACGCAGGTCGGCCAGCAGTGCTTCATCCAGCCTCGCCGGTGGCGGCTTGTGGGCGAACAGCGCATTGAGATGCTCCGCCAGGGCCAGCCGCTGTTCCGGGGCCAGGTCGCGCGGCAGGCTGTGGTCCCAGTCGAGGTTGATCCAGGTCTTGATGGCATCGGCGTCATAGTGCTCGGCGCTGGCCAGCATCAGGTAGGCCTTGAGGCCTTCGTAGAGAAACTCGGTGTTGCCGCCGCTGCGCAGCTGTTCCTCGATACGTGTCAGCAGACGCGGCGCCAGCACCGCGATCAACAGCTTGCGGTACACACTGGCGGCTTCGGCGCCGAGCATGTCGCCCTGGTACAGGCCAAAGCCTTCGGCCCAGGACAGCGGATAGTCGGCGACATGGCGGATGGCGTTGAGCAGTGGCAGCACGGCGAGTACCTCGCGCTGCGCCGGACTGAGGGATTCGACCTGCCCCTTGAGTGGCGCCAGGCGAGAGTCCACCTCGGCGATATAGGCCTGGTTGGCGCGGTAGCTGGCGACCCAGACGGCCGTCACCGCAAGCAATACCACGGCACTGGCGGCCAGTACCCCACGGGTGATCCAGCGCTGCCGGCGCTCGACCTTGGGGTTGCTACCGACCAGGCCACGCTCGCCGAAGGCGACATCGCGGAACAAGCGGGTGATGAAGTAACTGCGACCTGTGCCGGTCTGGCGCGCCAGGTGCTGGCGATCCAGGTTCATGCTTTGCGCCATGCTGCCGATCAGGCGGTCGATGGGGCTGCCTTCCTGGGTGCCGCTGGTGAAGTAAAGCCCGCGCAACAGCGCACGCTCTTCATAGGGATTGGGCTTGAACACCCCCTCGAGGAAGGACGACAGGTTGTACCGCAACGCCGCGAACTGCTGGATGAAGCCGTAGATCAGATCGCGTCGGCTGGGGTCGCGCTCCTGTTGCAGGCGCTCCACCAAACGTTCGGTAAGACGCGCCTCGAGGGCGGTGAACTCCTCGTCGAAACGGGCCAGCGGGCCCTGGGGACTCTTGCCATCGTCCAGGGCGAAGGTGACGCCCCAGACCTGGGCCCGCTCTTCCTTGCTCAGCGCGTCGAAGAACTCCATGAACCCCGGCACCAGGTCGAACTTGGTGAGCATCACGTAGATCGGGAAACGCACGCCGAGCTGGCTGTACAACTCCTGCATCCGCGCGCGGATGGCCCGGGCATGGGCGCTGCGCTCGGCCTCGCTGCCCAACAGCAGGTCGGACAGGCTGATGGCGACGAAGGCGCCATCGATCGGCCGGCGCTTGCGCTGGTTCTTCAACAGGTCGAGGAAGCCCAGCCAGGCCGCCTTGTCCACCGCCGCATGGCTGTCCTGGGTGGTGTAGCGCCCGGCGGTGTCCAGCAGCACTGCTTCGTCGGTGAACCACCAGTCGCAGTTGCGCGTACCGCCGACGCCGCGGATCGCCCCGCCGCCCATCTGTTCGGCCAGCGGAAAGTGCAGCCCGGAATTGACCAGCGCGGTGGTCTTGCCCGAGCCCGGCGGGCCGATGATCACGTACCAGGGCAGCTCGTACAGGGTGCGCCGCTCGTTACCGCCAAGCTTGCTGCGCTTGAGCAATTGCAGCGCTTCATCCATGCGTTGCTTGAGGGTCGCCAGCTCTTCGGCGGTGGCGACGCTGGCCGCATCCGGCGCCACCGCGGCCAGGCCCTGCATGACCTTGGCGGCGTTGCGCCGGGCCTGGACGATGCGCAATACGCGCATGCCGATCCAGGCCAGGAACAACAGGGCGATCAGCGCCCAGCGTACGGCCGCCGACGCCAAGGGTTCATGGCCGGCAACGACGATCAGCGGGCCGAGGAACCAGATCACCAGGCTCAGGGCAAGCAGGCCGAGCAGCGGCACCACCCAGCGCACCAGGAAATTGAAAAAGGTCTTCACTGGTTACCCTCCGCGAGTACCGTAATCTCCACGCGCCTGTTCTTGGCGCGCCCGGCGGGGCTGTCATTCGAGGCCACCGGCTCGGCGTCGCTGCGCCCTTCGGCGGTGAAGCGCTCGGGTTGCCCGCTGCGCGCGGCGAGGATCGCCATCACTTGCTGCGCCCGATCCTGCGACAGCTTCCAGTTCGAGGGGTAGCGCAAGGTGGCGATCGGTCGGTTATCGCTGTGTCCGGTGACCTGCACCGTGCCCTTGACCTGGCGCAGAGCATCGGCGACCCGTAGCAGCAAGGGCTGCAACTGTTCGGCAATGCTCGCGCTGCCCGAGGCGAACAACTCGTCGCCACGAATGGTCACCACCGAGCGGTCCAGCGCATCCTCCACGGCAACGCGCTGGGCCTTGATGTCCTCGGCGAGGAAGCGCGCCAGGCGTGGGCGTTCGATCAACCTGGGCTGCTGCGGCGGACGGTCGATGCTTTGCACCGGGATCTCGCCCAGGGCGTGGATATTGCGAAACACCGGCTCGGCGTCGGCCGCCAGCTTCAGGCGCAAGCCGAACAGCAGCAACAACAGCAGGGCCAGGCAGATGGCCACGCCGACCCAGGGCGGCAGGAACTGCGACAAGCGATCGCGCGCCACGCTGAGCCCCCGCCAATGCGGCGACAGCTCGCGCTCGAATTCGCCGCGCACGCTGCGAATGGTCGCGCTGGTGCGTTCGCGCAAGGCCTCCAGTTGGCTGCGGCCGTCATTCATCACCCGGTAGCGGCCCTCGAAGCCCAGGCAGATACAGAGGTACAGCAGCTCGAGAATGTGCAGGCGCTGCTGGGGGTTCTGCAGACAGTGTTCGAGCAGCTGGAAGACTTTTTCGCCGCCCCAGGCTTCGTTGTGCAGGGTGATCAGCAGGCTCTGCTTGCCCCAGTCGCTGGAACTGCCCCAGGGGGTGCTGAGCACCGCCTCGTCCAGCGCGGTACAGAGCACATATCGGCTGAGCATCACCTCGTCCTGGGCGACGCCGGCGGCGCGTGCCTGCTCCTCGAACTGGCGCAGGTAGGCCAGCAACTGGGCGCGCAGGCTGGCCGGTTGCGGGTGCGCCAGGGTGCTGCGCAGGCGGGTCAGCAACGCCAATATCGGGCCGGCCGCCCGCTCCAGCGGGTTGAGGCCCTGGGCCAGGCTGCTCGCCACCGGCGCGCCCGGCATCGCAATGTGCGGGTCGGCGGCGCTGGCGCCATCCTTCCTCGGGGCAGCGGCATCGACGGAGCGCCCGCCGGGCCGCGGCATGATCAGGGTATGGTCGTTGCCGCCCGGCGAGGCGCCGCCTGAAGTGCCGCCTATGCCAGAGCTGCCGAAGGGATCATCGATCGGGTGCATGGCGAACTATCCTCGGATGGCCCAGAAGGCCAGGTTCAGGCCCGGGAACTGGCCGGCAATGTGAAAGGCGAAACCACCTGAATGGGTCAACTGCTTCCAGTGCTCGCTGCCACGGTCCAGTTCGAAGTAGCTTGAACCGGCGTGATAGGGAATCTGCCGCGGAGCCACGGGCATGGACAGCAAGGCGATGCCTGGCAACTGCAGGTTGACCAGGTCGCGGATGTGTTCCACCGAGCCGATCTTGGCCTGCAGGGGGAAATGGGTGCGCAGGGTTTCGGCCGGCACGTCGGCCCGCACCACCAGGATGAAGCTGGCCATTTCCAGCAGGCTCTTGTCGGCCAGCATCGCCACATGCACGCCGTAGGACTTCTCGACGATGGGAATCGGCGTGGCGCGGGTATCTATGACCATCGACAAGGCTTGCCGCAGGTCATGCATCACCGGGGCGAAGCTGCTCGCCAGGTCGTCGTGGGCATAGGCCGGGTAATCGCTGGGGCGCCGCCCGGCGGCGGAAAAGGTGGCGAACTCCCCCGCCAGGCAGACCGCCTCGCGGTAGAAGTCCTGCGGATGCAAGGGGCTCAAGCGGGCAAGGTGGCTGAGCAAGGGCTCGGCGCGATTGACCAGTTGCAGCAGTAGAAAGTCGGCGATCTCCGAGGCGCCGCCGGCCCCCGAGGCCACCACCCTGCCTGCCAGGGCCTCGCCGCGCTGGTGCAACAACCCTTGCAACTCTTGGCGAAAGGCCGCCAGCACGTTGGAGGCGGCCACATCCAGCAGCGGCGGGATATAGTCCTCGTCGACTCGCACGGCGTTGTCCGCGCGTTTTTCCAGGACCCGGATCACACCGAGGCAGGCATATTCGCCGAGGCCGTCGCGCTCGGTCAGCAGGCGCAGGGCTTTGCCGCCGATCGCCAGTGACGCCCGGCTCTCGAAGGCAGCGTTGTCATCGCGCACTTCCCGCACCTGGCTGATATAGCGCGCACCGCCCGGTGCCTCGCCCTCCCCCACGGTGTCGCGGCTGCCGGCGCGCTTGAGCGGCAAGCCCAGAAAGACCTGCGCGTCGCGCAGGTTGTCGTTCACGTTCAGTGGCGGCGGCGGCAGATCGTCGCCGGGAATGTCGAAAGGCGTGCCATCGGGCAGCACCCCGCGCGCGCTGACAATCGCCACCTTGCCCTGGCCGAGCAGGGACTCGTCGATGCGCAGCTCGGAGAACCCCCAGCCCCCGGCGCTCAACGGGCGGCAACGGCCATCGATCAGGGCTTCCATGTAGCGATCATGCTGCTGGAGATGCTGCGGCCGCAGAAACATTCCTTCGGACCACACCACACGGTTATTCCAGGACATGGACGGCTTCCTCGACAGAATTAATTCGCGGGTTTCGTGGCTGCCGCGTTGATCGCCCTGGCCGTCAGGGAAACCGTCAATGGCGTGGTTGCATTGCTCGGGATACTGACCATCTGGCGCCACACGGCGCTGTCCAGTTCGCGGTAGGACACCACCAGGCCGAGCAAACGGCTTTGCTCGTCGAGCCTGCGCTCCAGGGTCAGTTGTTGACCCGGCTGGATCAGCAATTCGTCCTGCGCCACCAGGTCCGTGGCCAGGGTCGCGCTGGTGGCATTCACCAGGGAGAAATAGTCGGCGCGACTGAAGACCGCACCGCTCTTCAATTCATACAAGCGCACCCGCACAGGCGTCGCCTGGCCGCCCGCCGAAAGATTCAGATCGGCAGCGGCCTGGATATGCATGACAACGACAGTAGGGTTAGGGGGCGGCGGACTCGAAGCACAGGCCGTCAGCAGTAGTAGTGTTGCGAACAACAAGAACTTTGGCATGTCGTCGTCCTCACTGACATTTATTATTCCAAATCGAAACTACCGATAGCCAAACAAGATCAACTCACTATTTAATAGCCATTAGCCTGCACCCAACTAACTGATGGCACTTAGCCTTCGCATAACTTGGAACTTTGTTCTTCATAAGCACGACTGAATTCGCGCCCGAACAAATCCTCGAAATCATCTTCAGCCTCTCTGGAAATGTTCGCATAGAGTTCCGTGAACAACTCCCAGTATTGCGCTTGACGTCTACCCGGCAGCAAAGCGCCAATCCCCGAAGGTTGACTTAAACGCGCTTCCAGTACCGCCGGCTGAAAACGCTTGAGCAGGTGTTTGATCGAGGCTTGCACGCCCGCCATGACGGCCAGTTGATGCGCTTTCAGGTCGTCGAAGCTTTCCTTGATCGCCTGGTCGGCCGGCATGAAGGCCTGGTTGCCGGAGCGCAGCAACAGCAGCAGCGCTTCATCGACATTGGGGGCGAATTTGAGGGGGTTGTTCTCCACCGGGCGGATCATGGTCTGGGCCATGCGGAACTCACCCTTGAGGCTGGCGCGGGCGCGCAGCACCTCGATCAAGCCCTCGACCATATGCCGGTAACTGCGGCCGATGGCCTCCATCTGGGCGCGGGTTTCGCCTCTGTCGATACGCAATTGCTCGAGCCCCGCGCCCCTGAGAAAGGCTTCCAGCACCTCGTCGCCGCTCCCGGTGGCAGGTGCTGGAGCCGGAGCCCGTGGCAAGGCCGGCTCGGGTGCGCTGCTGGCTATGCTCTCCGGTGCCGCTGGCAATGGTTGCGGCTGGGCCTGCGCGGTGGCTTGCACAGTGGCCGGCGCCACGGGCGCCGGGCCCGCGCCCAGTTCGGCGAAGGGGTCCCAATCCGCCGGAATCGCTGCTGCCGCGCCGGTTTCGCTGGCCTGGGGGGCGCTGGGCCGCTGGGGTTCAGGCGGGCGAAAATCATGGCGTTCGGGCGGCACGTGGTCGGCCTGGGCCGGTGGCGGCACCGCCGGGGCCGCGAGAAAGTCGAACAGGTCGGGCTTGGTGTCCAGGGGCGAACCGCCCGCCTGGATCTGTACCCTGCTAGGGGGCGCCGCAGCCGCGCCGGGAATCTCGCCAGGCGCCTGGCGCTGCATCAGCGCATCGAAGCCGGTAAAGGGATCGCTCGTCCCGGGCGCGCCGTTGATGATCTGTGGCGCGCCGTTGATCTGCACCAGGATGTCGTACTCGCCGACGCGCAGCAGTTCGCCGTCCCGTAATGGCTCGCTGTTGCCGCGATGCATGCGCACGCCGGCATTCACCAGATGCACGCCGTTGGTGCTGGTATCGGTCAGGTAGTAGGTGCCGTCACGCAACTGAATGACGCAATGCTGGCCGGACACCAGGCGCTCCGGGTCTGGAAGTATCCAGTCGTTCTCGGGGTTGCGGCCGATTTTCAGCTCACCGCGATCAAGCTCGAACTCCGCGCGTTGGCCGGGAGTCAGCTTGTGATAACTGGTGATTGTCAAACGCAGCGGCATTAGAACTCCTTGTAAGGTATTGCTCAATAACAACAACTCGGGTATGCCAGCGAGTGCAAGCCGAGTATAGCCCCCTAAAAGATTTCGGTGTCGTCAAAGTTCCTGCGCTTATATTCGCTTTTTTCAAATAAGCCCTATAGCCAAAGAAACTAAAAAATAACCTGCGACCACCTATCTTCAAACATCTCAGTGTTCACCCCACTGGTCGGAGAGTTTCTTGACAACAATTGAACTGGGCTAAAACTTCAGTTCAATTGTCGAGTTCAGAGATAACTCTAAAAAGTGGCTCTGGATAGAACACTGATCCGCAGGAAATGGATTGAGTCGTGCGCTCGCCCTGACCGGGCGCCGATTGCCGGGCCGATATGGAGATCACGTCCGTGGTGGATGTACAGCGCTTGTTGGAAACCATTTCCCCCGACTCCCCCTGTGGCGGCGACCTCGAGTACGACGCCGCATTTCTTGAGCTTGAACGCGCGGCGCAAGGCCAACCCGAACGGCAGATGGGCGATTCCGTGTTGCCCGCCACACCGCCGGAATGGCGCCAGGTGCGCGACCTCTGCGTCGAGCTGTTCAAGCGCAGCAAAGACCTGCGCATCGCCAACTACTTCCTGCAAAGCGCCATTGCCCTGCAAGGCTTGCCCGGCCTGGTGCAAGGGTTGCAGCTGATCCAACAGTTGCTCGCGCAGTATTGGGACAACCTGCATCCCAGGCTGGATGCAGAGGATGACAATGACCCCACTTTCCGTATCAACGCCCTCGCCGGCCTCAACGCCGAGTCGGTCATTCACCTGCTCTGGGGCATGCCGCTGCTCAGCTCGCGGGCCTTTGGCAACGTCGGCCTGCGGGCCGCGCTGAATGCCGCGGGCTTGCAGCGCTTCGCCAGTGAAAGCCTGAGCTCGGACCAGCTCGGCGCGGCCTTCCAGGACTGCGCGGGCGAACAGCTCGAGGCCTGCCGCGCGGCCCTGAACGATGCCCATGGCACGCTGTTGACCATAGAGCGCGAGGTCAACGAACGGGTCGGCTCCAACCGCGGCGCGGACCTGGGCACGATCAAGCAACTGCTTCGGCATGCCGTGCAAATCATCGCCGAGCACGCCCCTCAGCCGGGCGTTTCCAGCCCTGTCGCGGATGCCGGCGAGGGTATCGATGCCACCACGTCCGTAGCCGCCGTCGCCGTCGCGCCGCGCATCGCTGGCGAGATCGGCAACCGTGACGATGTGCTGCGCAGCCTCGAACGCATCCTCGGTTATTACGCCAGGCACGAGCCCTCCAGCCCGGTGCCCGTGCTCTTGAACCGCGCCAAGAGCCTGGTCAGCGCGGATTTCGCCACCATCGTCAGCAACCTGATTCCGGACGGCTTTTCCCAGTTCGAAAAATTGCGCGGGCCCGAGGGTCAACAGTCCGAGTGAAAACGCTTAACCGACGCCCATCCAACACAGCCGCATAGGCAGCGCAGGAGGAAAAATGGCTAACACCAGCAGCCAGAAATTCATCGCCCGTAACCGTGCTCCCCGGGTGCAGATCGAGTACGACGTAGAGCTTTACGGTGCGGAGAAGAAGGTGCAGTTGCCCTTCGTCATGGGGGTGATGGCCGACCTTGTCGGCAAGCCCGCCGAGCCGCTGCCGGCAGTGGCCGACCGCAAGTTCCTGGAGATCGATGTCGACAACTTCGACTCGCGGCTCAAGGCGATGAAACCGCGGGTGGCGTTCAACGTGCCCAATGCCCTGACCGGTGAAGGCAACCTGAGCCTGGACATCACCTTCGAGAGCATGGACGACTTCAGCCCGGCCGCGGTGGCGCGCAAGGTCGATGCCCTCAACCAACTGCTTGAAGCCCGCACCCAGCTGGCCAATCTGCTGACCTACATGGACGGCAAGACCGGCGCCGAAGACATGATCATGAAGGCGATCAAGGACCCGGCCCTGTTGCAGGCCTTGGCCAGCGCGCCGAAACCGACCGAACCCGAGCCGCAAGCCTGACAGAGGACGCAGACCATGGCCGATTTGATGAAAGACCAGCAGGCCCAGGAAGGCGCCGCGACCGGACAACCGAGCGACTTCGCCGCCCTGCTCCTGCAAGAGTTCAAACCCAAGACCGAGCACGCCCGCGAGGCGGTGGAAAGCGCCGTGCGCACCCTCGCCGAACAGGCCCTGAGCAAGACCGAGCTGATCTCCAACGACGCAATCAAATCCATCGAGTCGATCATCGCCGCGATCGATGCCAAGCTCACCGCACAAGTCAACCTGATCATGCATCACGCCGACTTCCAGCAACTGGAAAGCGCCTGGCGCGGCCTGCACTACCTGGTCAACAACACGGAAACCGACGATCAGCTGAAGATCCGCGTGATGAGCATCGCCAAGGGCGACCTGCACAAGACCCTGAAGAAGTTCAAGGGCACCGCCTGGGACCAGAGCCCGATCTTCAAGAAAATGTACGAAGAGGAATACGGCCAGTTCGGCGGCCAGCCGTTCGGCTGCCTGGTGGGCGATTACTACTTCGACCAATCGTCGCCGGACGTCGAGCTGCTCGGCGAGATGGCCAAGGTCTGCGCGGCGATGCATGCGCCTTTCATTAGCGCGGCCTCGCCGACGGTGATGGGCATGGGCTCCTGGCAGGAGCTGTCCAACCCGCGCGACCTGACCAAGATCTTCACCACGCCGGAATACGCTGCCTGGCGTTCGCTGCGCGATTCCGAGGACTCGCGCTACATCGGCCTGACCATGCCGCGCTTCCTCGCCCGCCTGCCCTACGGCGCCAAGACCGACCCGGTGGATGCCTTCGCCTTCGAAGAGCAAACCACCGGCGCCGACAGCTCCAAGTACACCTGGGCCAACTCGGCCTATGCCATGGCGGTGAACATCAACCGCTCGTTCAAACTCTATGGCTGGTGCTCGCGGATTCGCGGCGTGGAGTCCGGCGGCGAGGTGCCGAACCTGCCGACGCACACCTTCCCCACCGACGACGGTGGCGTGGACATGAAGTGCCCGACCGAAATCGCCATTGCCGACCGGCGCGAGGCGGAGCTGGCGAAGAACGGCTTCATGCCGCTGCTGCACAAGAAGAACACCGACCTCGCCGCCTTCATCGGCGCGCAATCGCTGCAGAAACCGGCCGAGTATGACGACCCCGACGCCACCGCCAACGCCAACCTGGCGGCACGCCTGCCCTACCTGTTCGCCACCTGCCGCTTCGCCCATTACCTGAAGTGCATCGTTCGCGACAAGATCGGCTCGTTCAAGGAAAAGGACGACATGCAGCGCTGGCTGCAGAACTGGATTCTCAATTACGTCGACGGCGACCCGGCCCACTCCACCGAAACCACCAAGGCGCAGCACCCCCTGGCCGCGGCGGAGGTGGTGGTCGAGGAAGTCGAGGGCAACCCCGGTTACTACAGCTCCAAGTTCTACCTGCGCCCGCACTACCAGCTCGAAGGGCTCACGGTATCGCTACGGCTGGTATCCAAGCTTCCATCCGCCAAGGCGGTTTGATCCATCCCAGGTGGCACTCGCCGTGGTGGCGGGTGCACTGCAACACAGCGTGGCCAATCGCTGGAGCACAGTGGTGTAGACCACTCAAGGAGGCATGATGGCTGTTGATATGTTTATCAAGATCGGCGACGTCAAGGGCGAGTCCCAGGACAAGAACCACAAGGAGGAGATCGACGTGCTCTCCTGGAGCTGGGCCATGGCCCAGTCCGGCAACATGCATGTGGGCGGTGGCGGCGGTGCCGGCAAGGTCAATATCCATGACCTGACGTTGACCAAGTGGGTGGACAAGTCCTCCCCCAACCTGATGATGGCCTGCTCCAGCGGCAAGCATTACGACGAGGCCAAGCTGACGGTGCGCAAGGCCGGCGGCGACGATCCAGTGGAGTACCTGACCATCACCCTCAAGGAGGTCCTAGTGTCCTCGATCGGCACCGGCGGCAGCGGTGGCGCGGATCGCCTGACCGAAAACATCGCGCTGAATTTCGGCCAGGTGCTGGTCGACTACCAGCCGCAGAAGCAGGACGGCTCCAAGGACGGCGGCCCGGTCAAGTACGGCTGGAATATCCGCCAGAACGTCAAGGTGTGACGACAGCCACCCTGCTGCCATGGCGCAGGGTGCTCGTCTTGTAGCAAGGCCAGGGCGCAACAGGAGGTTCGATAATGGCCAGACCCGCATTCATCAATCTGTGGAACAACTATCCGACTGAAAGCCAGCCTTGCGATGGCGGTTGGGAGAATCAATGCGCGATCCGCATGAGCATTACCCTCAACGCCGAGCGCAGCATCCAGGTGGATGCCCACACCTATTCCGAACCGCGCTGCAGCCACGGCCACGCCCGCGGTGCCGAGTCGCTGGCGAACTGGCTGTGGCGACAGCATCTGGGCCGGCCGAGCATCTTCACCGACGCCGCCAAGGCCAAGCTGCAGCTCACGGAGAAGAACGGCATCATTTTTTTCAAGGATTGCTTTACCCGCAGTGGCGAGACTCGCGCGGTCGGCGACCATATCGACCTGTGGAGCCGCGGTTTCACCAAGACCTACGACGACCCGGCCAACCATTCCGCCCAGGTGTGGTTCTGGGAGCTGTCATGAGTCGACACCTGCTGCCCCTTGTCGCCGCGGGCTTGTCGTATCTGATTCTTCCGGCCTGCGCGCAGAACCCGGTCGATAACCCCACCCAGGCGCGCTTCCTTGCCCGGGATCTGCAACTGGAGGAGCGCAATGGCAACTGTCGCGTGCGGGTCCCGGAGCAACCCGGCATCGACCTGAGCCTGAAATGGCCTTGCCAGTTCCACCGGGATGCCAGCGGCGCGCTGCGCACCAAGCAGGTGGGTGCACGCCAGGTGATCCTGGTGGAAAG
Source organism: Pseudomonas sp. 22526 (assembly GCF_052044735.1). Lineage (NCBI taxonomy): Bacteria > Pseudomonadati > Pseudomonadota > Gammaproteobacteria > Pseudomonadales > Pseudomonadaceae > Pseudomonas > Pseudomonas sp. 22526. The sequence continues at coordinate 18,938 of NZ_JBQENK010000029.1, read as the reverse complement.
CAGCGAGCCGATGCCCGCGCCCAGTCGGGATTGCCGCACCGAGATCCAGGCGATACGCGGCGGTTCCGGGCAGGGTCTGGAAGCCTCGTCGGCGGTGAGCCGGGTGGCCGCCTGCCCGCCATTCCAGTGGGATGAGAAAGTTTTTATCGGCTTGTTCGAACCCGACGTTTGAGCGCACGCAAGGGCTCGGCTCGAAGCCTGCGAATAAGGAGATCGCGATGAACGTCGACGACGGCGAAATCGGGCTGTTCGAGTTGCGCAGCCTCGGCTGCGCCGACAGGGATAACTGAAGATGGCCGAGCTGACCCTGCAAGAACGCCTGCAACCCTCGTTGCTCGATCGCCTGACCGACGAGGATCCGCACAACCCGAAAGAAGCCGCCGAGCGCCGCGTCATGTCGATGAACCAGCTCAAGGCTTCGGTGCTGCGCGACCTGGCCTGGCTGTTCAACACCTGCGTGCTGTTCGATCCGGAGCAGGCCGCGCAGATGCCAGCGGGCAGCTCGGTGCTGAATTTCGGCCTGCCGCCCCTGGCCGGGCATACCGCCTCGAGTGTCGATGTACAGGCCATCGAAGCCTTGTTCAGCGACACCATCGCCGCGTTCGAACCGCGCATCCTCAAAGGCTCGCTGAAGGTTCGCGCGCAACTCGACGGCAATGACATGAGCCACAACGCCCTGAGCTTCGAGATCGAGGGCGATCTGTGGGCCGAGCCGGTGCCCCTGCGCTTGCTGCTCAGCACCGCCCTCGACCTGGAAACCGGGCACGTCAAGGTGACGCCGGCCGAGCCCGCCAGGAGACGCCAATGAACCCGCGCATGCTCGAGTATTACAACCAGGAGCTGCAGCATATCCGCGAGAGCGCCGCCGAGTTCGCCCAGGAATTCCCCAAGATCGCCAGCCGCCTGACCCTGTCCGATATCGAATGCGCCGACCCCTATGTCGAGCGTCTGCTGGAGGGCTTCGCCTACCTGAGCGCGCGGGTCCACCTGAAGCTGGACGCCGAATACCCGACCTTTACCCACAATCTGCTGGAAGTCGCCTACCCCCATTACCTGGCGCCAACCCCTTCGGTGGTGGTGGTGCAGCTGGTCGCCGACCCCAACGAGGGTTCGCTGACCAGCGGCTTCAGGGTCGAACGCCAGGCCGCCCTGCGCGGCCAGCTGGGCCATGGCGAGCAGACCGCCTGCGAATACCGTAGCGCCCATGCGGTGACGATGTGGCCGTTGCAGGTCAGCCATGCCGACTACTTCGGCAACCCGGCCGCGACCCTCGGCCGACTGGCCGCCAGCGAACCCAAGGCCAAGGCCGGGCTGCGCCTGCGCTTGCGCTGCGGCGCCGGGTTGCCGTTCAACGCCCTGGCGCTGGACAGCCTGCCGCTCTACCTCAACGGCGCCGACGAGCAACCTTTCCGTCTGTACGAGCAACTGCTCGGCAACGCCTGCGCGGTGTTCATCAAGAGCCTCGACGGCGACTGGGCCGAGCGCTTGCCTCTGGAGAGCCTCAAACCCCGCGGCTTCGACGATCAGGACGCGGTGCTGCCGGTGGTGCCCCGGGCCTTCCAGGGGTATCGCCTGCTGCAGGAATATTTCGCCCTGCCCAACCGCTTCCTGTTCGTCGACTTCACCGGGCTGAGCGCCGGTGTGCAGCGCTGCAGCGGCCAGGAACTGGAGTTGGTGGTGCTGTTCGATCGCCTCGACAGCACCCTGGAAGGCACGGTGTCGGCGGCCCAGTTCGTGCCCTTCTGCACCCCGGCGGTGAACCTGTTTCCTCGCCGCGCCGATCGCATCCACCTGAGCGAACGGGTGCATGAGCACCAGGTGATCGCCGACCGCACCCGGCCGCTGGATTTCGAGATCCATTCCCTGACCCAGGTCACCGGCCATGGCAGCGGCCCCGAGCAGCCGTTCCAGCCGTTCTATGCGATCCGCGATCCGCTGCGTTATGGCCGCGAGCAGGCCTACTACATCGTCCGCCGCGAGCCGCGTCGCTTGTCCAGCCAGCAACGGCGACGCGGGCCGCGCTCGACCTATATCGGCAGCGAAACCTTCGTCTCGCTGGTGGATGTCAACCAGGCGCCCTATCGCTACGACTTGCGCCAGCTCGGTCTCGGCGTCCTGTGCACCAACCGCGACTTGCCGCTGCTGATGCCGGTGGGTACCGGCAAAAGCGATTTCACCCTGGAAGACAGCGCCCCGGTGCTGGCCGTGCGCTGCCTGGCCGGGCCAAGCCGGCCGCGGCCGAGCCGCGCCCACGATGCCAGTGCCTGGCAGTTGATCAGCCAGCTATCGCTGAACTACCTGTCGCTGAGCGAACAGGGCCAGGGGGCCGCGGCGCTACGCGAATTGCTGCGCCTGTACGGCGATCCCGGCGATGCGGCGCTGCAGTTGCAGATCGAGGGCCTGCGCCAGGTGCGCAGCACGCCCTGCACCCGCAGGTTGCCGATGCCGGGACCGATTGTGTTTGGCCGTGGCCTGGAGATCAGCCTGGAGTTCGACGAAAACGCCTTCCGCGGCACCGGCGTGTACCTGCTGGGCGCGGTGTTCGAGCGCTTCCTGGCCCGTTACGTGTCGATCAACAGTTTCACCGAAACCGTACTGCGCACCACCGAGCGCGGCGAAATCATGCGATGGCAGGCGCACCCCGGATGTCGACCGAACCTCTGAAACCGCTGCACAGCATCGCCCGGATGGCCGACGAGCCCTGGGCCTACGACTTCTTCCAGGCGCTGCGGCGCATCGAGTGCGAGGCCAGCGACCGGCCGCGCATCGGCCATTCCCTGCGCTTGCACGACGACCCGCTGCGCCTGGGGCAGAAACCCGACTGCGGCTTCGCCCCCTCGACCCTGGCCAGCATCCAGGTCGACCCCGAGGGCGCCGCGCCGCGCATCGAACAGTTGTTCTTCGGCATGACCGGGCCCAACGGCCCCCTGCCGCTGCACCTGACCGAATACGCCCGCGATCGTCAGCGCAACAACGACGACGCCACCTTCACGCGCTTTCTCGACGTGTTCAATCACCGCTTGCTGTGCCTGTTCTACCGCGCCTGGGCCGAGGCGCGGCCGACCGTCAGCCATGACCGCCCCGACCACGACTACTGGTCGATGCGCCTGGCCGCGCTGTCCGGACGGGGCATGAGCAGCCTGCTCGGCCAGGGCCCGATCGCCGACTCGGCGCGTTACCACTTCACCGGCCACCTGGCGGCACAGACCCGCTACCCGGACGGCTTGCGCGCCATCCTGGAAGACTACTTCGGCGTGCCGGTAAGCATCGAGGAATACATCGGCCAATGGTTGGAGTTGCCGCAGCGCAGCCAGCTGGGCGTGGCGCTCTGCTCGCTCGGCAGCGACCTGAGCCTGGGCACCCACGTCTGGGATCGCCAGCATAAATTCCGCATCCGCCTGGGGCCTTTGAGCCTGGAGCAATACCGACGCCTGCTGCCCGGCCAGGCAAGCTTCGGCGAACTGGCCGCCTGGGTCGCCGAGTACCAGGGCGAGGAGCTGGATTGGGAAGTCAATCTGCTGCTGCGGCACCAGGAAGTGCCGCGCATCGATCTCGACGGCCAGACCCGCCTGGGCTTCGACACCTGGCTCGGCAGCCCGTCGACGGATGCCGGCGACCTGCTGCTGGCCCGCGAATACGCCAGCCATACCACCCCTTCAAGGAGTTGCGATCATGAGTGAGATCAGCCGCGTCGCGCTGTTCGGCAAGTTGAACAGCCCGGCCTACAAGGCCATCGAAGCCGCCACCGTGTTCTGCAAACTGCGCGGCAACCCCTATGTGGAACTGGTGCATTGGCTGCATCAGCTCCTGCAATTGCAGGACTCCGACTTGCATCGCCTGGTCCGCCAGTTCAGCCTCGACCCGGCGCGCCTGTCCAGGGATATCACCGACGCCCTGGACCGCCTGCCGCGCGGCTCGACCTCGATCACCGACTTGTCCTTGCAAGTCGAGGAAGCCGCCGAGCGCGGCTGGGTCTATGGCAGTCTGCTGTTCGGCGAGAGCCAGGTGCGCAGCGCCTACCTGGTCGTCGGCATGCTCAAGACGCCGAGCCTGCGCCACGCGCTCTCGGCCATCTCCCGCGAGTTCGACAAGATCAAGGTGGAGCACCTGATCGAGCGCTTCGACGAATACCTCGGCGACTCGCCGGAAAACGGCCTGGCCGCCAGCGACGGTTTCAACGCTGCCGCCACGCCGGGCGAAGCCAGTGGCGCCATGGCACCCAGCGCGCTGGGCAAGCAGGAGGCGCTCAAGCGCTTTACTGTGGACCTCACCGAACAGGCCCGCAGCGGCAAACTCGACCCCATAGTCGGGCGCGACGAGGAGATCCGCCAACTGGTCGACATCCTGATGCGCCGCCGGCAGAACAACCCCATCCTCACCGGCGAGGCCGGAGTCGGCAAGACCGCGGTGGTCGAGGGCTTCGCCCTGCGTATCGTCGCCGGCGACGTGCCGCCGAGCCTCAAGGACGTCGAGCTGCGCAGCCTGGATGTCGGCCTGTTGCAGGCCGGCGCGAGCATGAAGGGCGAGTTCGAGCAGCGCCTGCGCCAGGTCATCGAGGATGTGCAGGCCTCGCCCAAGCCAATCATCCTGTTTATCGACGAGGCCCATACCCTGGTCGGTGCCGGCGGCGCGGCCGGTACCGGCGATGCCGCCAACCTGCTCAAGCCGGCCTTGGCCCGTGGCACCCTGCGCACCGTGGCGGCAACCACCTGGGCCGAATACAAGAAGCACATCGAGAAGGACCCTGCCCTGACCCGGCGCTTCCAGGTGGTGCAGGTCGACGAGCCGTCCGAGGCCAAGGCGATCCTGATGATGCGCGGCGTCGCCTCGACCATGGAGCAGCACCACAAGGTGCAGATCCTCGACGAGGCGCTGGAGGCCGCGGTCAAGCTGTCGCACCGTTATATTCCGGCCCGCCAGCTGCCGGACAAGTCGGTGAGCCTGCTCGACACCGCCTGCGCGCGGGTCGCCATCAGCCTGCATGCGGTGCCGGCGGAGGTGGACGACAGCCGTCGACGCATCGAGGCGCTGAGCACCGAGCAGGCGATCATCGGCCGCGAGCAGGCCATTGGCATCGACATCGGTACTCGCCAACAGGATGTCGAGGCGGCCCTCGGCGAGGAACGCCAACGCCTGGCGACCCTGGAGGCGCGCTGGAGCGAAGAGAAAGCCCTGGTCGATGAACTGCTGGCGACCCGCGCCACCCTGCGTGCCGCCGCCGAACCGCTGGACGACACCAGTAGCGAGGCCGCTGTGCCAGCGCCGCGCCTGGATGAAGCCGAACGCAAGGCATTGCGCGACAAGCTCCATGACCTGCAGAGCCGCCTGGCGGCCTTGCAGGGCGAAAGCCCGTTGATCCTGCCAACGGTGGATTACCAGGCGGTCGCCGCGGTGGTCGCCGACTGGACCGGCATCCCGGTGGGGCGCATGGCGCGCAACGAAATCGACACCGTGCTCAGGCTCGACGAGCACATGAAAAAACGCATCATCGGCCAGGACCATGCCCTGGCGATGATCGCCAAGCGCATCCAGACCTCCCGCGCCGGGCTGGACAACCCCAGCAAGCCGATTGGCGTGTTCCTCCTCGCCGGCACCTCGGGCGTGGGCAAGACCGAAACCGCCCTGGCCCTGGCCGAGGCCCTGTACGGCGGCGAGCAGAACATCATCACCATCAACATGAGCGAGTTCCAGGAGGCGCACACCGTCTCCACCCTCAAGGGCGCCCCGCCCGGCTATGTCGGTTACGGCGAAGGCGGCGTGCTGACCGAGGCGGTGCGGCGCAAACCCTACAGCGTGGTGTTGCTGGACGAGGTGGAAAAGGCCCACCCGGACGTGCACGAAATCTTCTTCCAGGTGTTCGACAAGGGCGTGATGGAGGACGGCGAAGGCCGCCTGATCGACTTCAAGAACTGCCTGATCCTGCTCACCACCAATGCCGGCACCGAAATGATCGCCAGCCTGTGCCGCGACCCGCAACGGCTGCCCGATCCCGATGCCATCGCCAAGGCCCTGCGCGAGCCATTGCTCCAGGTCTTCCCGCCGGCCCTGCTCGGGCGCCTGGTGACCGTCCCCTACTACCCGCTGAGCGACGAGATGCTCAAGGCCATCACCCGCCTGCAACTGGAACGGATCAAACGCCGCGTGGAAAGCGGACACAAGGTGCCCTTCGCCTACGACGACAGCGTGGTCGACCTGATCGTCTCGCGCTGCAGCGAGATCGAGAGCGGCGGACGGATGATCGATGCGATCCTGACCAATACCCTGTTGCCGGACATGAGCCGGGAATTTCTCTCCCGCATGCTCGAGGGCAAGCCGCTGGCGGGCGTGCGCATCAGCCAGCGGGACAATGCGCTGCATTACCTGTTCGACCCGCATAGTTCCGAGACGAGCGACTGACGCCCGAACGCGAGCCAGAGGAAGCCGTTTATGGCAATCACGCAAAGCACCCGCCTGGTGCAGGTCGACAGCCCCCTCGGCGGCGAGGTCCTGCTGCTGCAGGGCATGGAAGGCAGCGAGGAGCTGGGGCGGTTGTTCCATTATGAGCTGGACCTCACCTCCGAAGACCGGGCGATCAAGTTCGACCAGTTGCTGGGTAAGCCGATGGGCCTGACCCTGGAGCTGCACGACGGCGGCAAACGCTACTTCCACGGGATTGCCTGCGGCTGCCGGCAACTGACCGGCCACGGCCAGTTCGCCGGTTATCGGGTCAGCCTGCGCCCCTGGTTCTGGCTGCTCACGCGTACTTCGGACTGCCGGATTTTCCAGAACAAGACGGTGCCGGACATTATCAAGCAGGTGTTCCGCGACCTCGGTTTCTCCGACTTCGAAGACAACCTGAGCGGCAGTTACCGCGAGTGGGAATACTGCGTGCAATACCGCGAAACCAGTTTCGACTTCATCAGCCGGCTGATGGAGCAGGAAGGCATCTACTACTACTTCCGCCATGAGAAAGCCCGTCATGTATTGGTGCTGGCCGACGCCTACGGCGCCCACTCGACGGTGGCGAACTACGCCTCGGTGCCCTTCTACCCGCCCGATCAGCAGATGCGCGAGCGCGACCACTTCTACGACTGGCAACTGGCGCGGGAAGTCCAGCCTGGCTCGCTGGCGTTGAACGACTACGACTTCCAGCGCCCCGGCGCCAGCCTCGAAGTGCGCTCCAGCGTGTCGCGCAGCCACAGCAACGGTGACCATCCGCTCTACGACTACCCGGGCGAGTACGTGCAGAGCAAGGATGGCGAGCATTACGCACGCACCCGCATCCAGGCCATTCACAGCCAGTTCGAGCGTGTGCAGTTGCGCGGTCGGGCGCGTGGCCTGGGTTGCGGGCATCTGTTCAAGCTGACCGGCTACGAGCGCGCCGACCAGAATCGCGAATACCTGGTGGTGGTCGCACGCTATCAGATCCGCCAGGAGCTTTATGAAAGCGGGCAACTGGACCTGGCCGAGCAGTTCATCAGCGAACTGGACTGCATGGATGCCAGCCAGGCCTTCCGGCCCCTGCCCCTGACGCCCCTGCCGATTGTCCGCGGGCCGCAGACCGCCAGGGTGGTAGGCCCCGCTGGCGAGGAGATCTGGACCGACCAGTATGGCCGGGTCAAGGTGCATTTCTATTGGGATCGCCACGACCAGTCCAACGAAAACAGCTCCTGCTGGATGCGCGTGTCACAGGCCTGGGCCGGCAAGAACTGGGGGTCGGTGCAGATCCCGCGGATCGGCCAGGAAGTGATAGTCGGTTTCCTCGAAGGCGACCCGGATCGCCCGATCATCACCGGCCGCGTCTATAACGCCGAACAGACCGTGCCCTACGAGCTGCCGGCCAATGCCACCCAGAGCGGGGTGAAAAGCCGCTCGAGCAAGGAGGGCTCGCCGGCCAACTTCAATGAAATCCGCATGGAAGACAAGAAAGGCGCGGAGCAGTTGTTCATCCACGCCGAGAAGAACCAGGACATCGAGGTCGAGAACGACGAGACCCACTGGGTCGGCCACGACCGCAGCAAGACCATCGACAACGACGAGACCGTGCACGTCAAACACGACCGCACCGAAACCGTGGATAACAACGAAACCATCACCATAGGCGTGGATCGCAAGGAAAAGGTCGGCAATAACGAGACCATCTCCATCGGCGTGAACCGTACCGAGGATGTCGGCAGCGACGAGAAAATCACCATCGGCGCCAATCGCACCGAGGACGTGGGCAACAACGAGCGCATCACCATAGGCGCGGATCGCACGGAAAAGGTCGGTGCCAACGAGACCATCACCATCGTCAGCAACCGCACCGAGGACGTGGGCGGCAACGAAACCATCGGCATCACCGGCAACCGCAACGAGACGGTCAAGGGCAACGAAGGTATCGAGATCAACGGCAACCAGAGTACCCAGATCGGCCAGAACGAATCCCGCGACGTCAACCAGAACCGCACCACCAACATCCAGCAGAACGACAGCCTGGACGTCGGCAAGAACTTCTCCCTCACCGCCGGCGACTCCATCACCCTGACCACGGGCGCGGCCAGCATCACCATGAAAAAGGACGGCACCATCATGATTCGCGGCAAGGACATCACCATCGACGGCTCCGGCGCCATCAACATCAAGGCCAACAGGAACGTTGTGGTCAAAGGCCAGAAGATTCTGCAGAACTGAGCATGGAGCACAGACCATGAGCGTCAAACAGCACCTTCCCGTCAAAATCCCCGCGCGCTTGGATGGCGTGGTCATCGGCATTCTGCTGGACGTTCCCCAGGCCGGCGCGCCGGTGGTGGCATTTCCCGGCTGCCCCAGCGAAACCGGGATCGCCGCCCGCACCACCACCGAGCTCAGTCGCGACGACATCGGCGCCCAGGTCGCACTGATGTTCGAAGCCGGCGACCCGAGCCAGCCGCTGGTGATCGGCCGCATTCAGCGTCTCCCTGAAACGACCGTCCCCGCCATTGCCCATCTGGATGGCGAACGCCTGGAATTCACCGCCGAGCGGGAAATCGTGCTGCGTTGCGGCAAGGCCAGCATCACCCTGACCCGAGCCGGCAAGGTGATTATCCAGGGCGCCTACCTGTCCAGCCGCTCCAGCGGGGTCAACCGCATCAAGGGCGGTTCGGTGCAGATCAACTAGACAGGTATCCGGCCTATGGAACTGCTCAACGCCAGCAAACTGCTTGCGGCCTATACCCAGGGCCTGGAGCCCGATGGCCGCGAATCCCTGGTGGTGGTGGCCAAAGGCACGTTCAACCTGCCCCTGGACGGCCGCGCGGCCACCCTCGCCGACACCCAGCAACCGCTGCTGATGGCCGACACCTTCCTCGGCGAGCCGGGCCTCAGCGCCCCGCTGCAGGAAATGGACTTCGCCCCGGTCAAGCCATGCTGCGATGTCCTGGTCCGCGGCAAGGCCTACGCGCCAGGCGGGCGACCCGTGACGCAGCTGACCGCGGGCATTCGCGTCGGGCGGATGAGCAAGGCTTTTTCCGTCCTCGGTCCACGGCAATGGCAATCGGGGCTGTTGGGCGTTGCTCCCGGCTTGCCGCAGCCCTTTACCGAGCAGGACATCTCCTACGCCCGGGCGTTTGGCGGCAGCCATCCGATCGCCAACGACCCCCAATTGCGTCACTGCTACCTGGACAATCCGATCGGTTGCGGCTGGTACCCACGCAGCGCTGACAGTGCCGACATCGTCGGTATGCCGATGCCGAGCACCGAGGAGTTGGGCAAACCTATCGACAGTCCCTCTGGCGACTTCCGCCCCATGGCCCTCGGCCCCATCGGCCGTGGCTGGCCACAACGCGCCCGCTTCGCCGGCACCTACGACGAGGCCTGGCTGGCCGACTGTTTTCCCTTTCTGCCGGCGGATTTCGACAACCGCTACTTTCAGGCGGCCCCTGAGGATCAGCAGACCCACTACCTGCGCGGTGGCGAGGATGTGCTGTTGCTCAACCTCACGCCCCAGGAGCGCGCGGGCTTTCGCATTCCCGAAATGGAGGTGCCGGTGACCTTCTTTCTGAAAAAAGGCGGTCATGAAACCGTGCAGGCAGTGATCGACACCCTGCTGATCGACACCGACACGCGCCAGGTGCAGTTGACCTGGCGTGTCTCCCGTCCGCTACGACGCAACCTGTTCGAGATCGCCCAGGTGCTGGTCGGCACTATGTCCACGGGCTGGTGGCGCGCCCGCGAACTGGGCAAGGATTACTACCCGTCGCTCTCCTCCCTGGTGAAAGCCAAACGCGCGCCCGAGGAGGCGAGCTGATGACCGCGCTTTGCATCATCGGCTCCGGCATGGTCAGCGCTGTCGGCCTCAGCGCACCCGCGAGCTGCGCAGCGATCCGCTGCGCTATCGATAACTTCCAGGAGACCCGCTTTATCGACCGCGGCGGCGAATGGCTGATCGCTGCCAGCGTGCCCCTGGAACAGCCCTGGCGTGGGCGCAGCAAGCTGATCAAGATGGCCGCCCGGGCCATCGCCGAGGCGCTGCAGAGCACGCCGGGCCTCGCCCCGGAGAAAACCCCGCTGCTACTCGGGGTAGCGGAGGCCGACCGCCCCGGCCGTCTCGACGGCCTGGATCTCAGCCTGCTGCACGACATTGAGCATGAACTGGGCGTGCGTTTTCATGGCAGCTCCAATGTCATTGCCCGTGGCCGGGTCAGCGGCGCGGTCGCCCTGCTCAATGCGCGCAAACTGATTTACCAGCAAGGCCATCGCCACGTGCTGATCGCCGGCGTCGACTCCTTCCTCAGCGGGCCGACCCTGGCCGCCTTCGAAGAGCGCGAACGCCTGCTCACCAGCCAGAACTCCAACGGCTTTATTCCCGGCGAAGGCGCAGCCGCCGTGGTGGTCAACGCCCCGACCGCCAGCGAAACACCGCAGCTGGCCTGCATCGGCCTGGGGTTCGGCGTGGAGAAAGCCACGGTGGAGGCCGAAGACATTCCGCTGCGCGCCGACGGCCTGACACAGGCCGTGCGCGCGGCCCTGAGCGAAGCCGGCTGCGGGCTGGAGCAGATGGATTATCGGCTCACCGACATCTCCGGCGAGCAGTACTACTTCAAGGAAGCCTCCCTGGCCCTGAGCCGCACCCTGCGGGTGCGCAAGGAGTTCTTCCACCTCTGGCACCCCGCCGACTGCATCGGCGAAACCGGCGCCGCCATCGGCCCGGCGATGCTCGCCGTGGCCCTGGCCGCCAGCCGCAAGGGCTATGGCGAAGGCCCGAATATCTTCTGCCACCTCGGCAACGACGCCGGGCAACGCGCTGCTGCGCTGCTCAGTTATCAGACTGTGAGGGCTGCGTGATGGGCAACGAGGTCTTTGCCAACAATATGGAGATTTCCTGCAAGGCAGCGGATGGCAAGTCAGTGGCCTGCTTCCCTGATGTCTGCTTCACCCCGCCCCAGGCTCCGCCGACACCGACAGGGGTGCCCATTCCCTACCCCAATACGGGTATGGCCAAGGACACCACCAAGGGAAGTCGGACGGTGAAGATCACCCGTAAAGAGGTGATGCTGAAGAACAAGAGTTACTTCAAGACCAGCTATGGAGACGAGGCCGGTTGCGCGCCGAAAAAGGGCGTCATCACCAGCAAGATCAAAGGCAAGGTGTATTTCAATTCCTGGTCGATGGATGTGAAGTTCGAGGGAGAGAATGTGGTCAGGAATATGGATCTGACCACCCATAATCATGCGTCGCAGCCGGGTAATAGCCCAACCTGGCCCTATATTGACACGGCCGCGGCGGCCAACAGTTCCCATCCCTGCCACAACGTAGTGAAGGGGCTGAAGGATAACAATTGCCAGCGTCATGTCGATGCAAACACCTATTCCACAGACGCGATCAATCGGGCCGGAGCATCAGAGGCCTTGTGTGGCGATCCAAAATGCAAAAAGGCGATGGAGTGCGTGCTTACACCCTATGAACCATCGAACTGCTGCGATGGGAAAACACCACACCATATAGTGCCTAAATCACAATTCAAGGAGAGAGGGAAAGGTGGCAAGGCGCTCCTGCTCGATGCACAAGGAGCCAATAAGTACGACCCCAACAAGGCGCCATGCATTTGCGAAGATGGCCATAGCCATTCCACTGGAACGCACGGCGACATTCATGAAGAGACGAACCTCCTCACGGTGAACCATCCGACCGTTAAGCCAAAAGTCACCGGCAAGACCATTGCATCGGATGCACGATGGAGTGTTGCCGAAGCCGAAGCAGTTGGAGCGGAAGCCGCCCAGAAAGGGGGGAGCAAATGCGATAAGGAGTGCACGAAAAGCCAAGTAAGAGAAAGCCATCAAAAGATGAATATCGGCCCGACCGAGCAAATCCGTCCGTCAACGGCCGGACGCGTTCCAGAACCTTCAAATCCGACAACTTTCTGATATTGCCCTCTACTTATGAAGGATATCTAAATGCCAAACACTCCATTGAATGGTCTTGTCATACGCACGGCTATAGCTCGCCAGCCTGGGATGGGTTTCATTTATGCAGCCGATCCTCAGAAAGAAGCCGATGAGGTTCCCCATGCCATTATCTTCAAATATAAGGATGGCGAATTTATTCGAACCGACGCCAACTACGACGCCCATTCGCTAGCCATAGTTTCGCAGCCTGGACCTGGTCTCATTGACGTATCCGGCTCCGGCTATTATTCAGCGATCATGGCAAGCGGTACGAGTAGCGGCGACATCTTCGACGACAGCACACCCGCGCCTCAAAACCCTAGAACGGGCGGCATCCGCTCCGTGGCAGAAATTGGCGGCGTTGCCTTCGCCGTTGGCCTGAGGGGAATGGTGTATCGCTTCGAGGGCCCTAAACACTGGACACGTATCGATGATGGCTTACCGGAAACTTTCAATGCGCAGGCAATTCACGGCTTCTCTGGTAGTGAAATCTATGCAGTTGGCCGCGAGGGCGCGATATGGCGATTCGATGGTCATCATTGGCATCCTTGCGAGTCACCAACATCGGTGACTCTCACATCGATCAAATGCGCGCCTAATGGCATCGCTTACATAGCGGGCCATCGCGGTGTACTGCTGCAAGGGCGCAATGATATGTGGAGCGTCGTAGATCAAACGGAAACTTCCGATGACATCTGGGATTTGGAATGGTTTATCGATGCTCTTTACGTATCAACCATGTCGAATGTCTATCGTCTGAAACAATCGCAATTGGAACCTGTGGATTTCGGTGATGATCGTCCAAAGTCCTGCTACCAACTGAGCGCTGGCAAGGACGTCATGTGGTCGAATGGTGAGTTCGATCTCATGTCTTTCGATGGAATTGAATGGACGAGGATCGTTTGAGCAATTGCCTGGTTTTGAGCACGGGCGTTCCCCCGACAGGTTTCTTACGATGTCTTCAATTGTGAATATGATTGACCAACATGCCGAAGAAGCCGCCTTCCTCGCCGGCCTGCGCGACTACGCCGTGCGAGCGCCCCACTATGACCTCCAGCACTTGACCACCCTGGACAACCGCATCGAAGCTCACCTGGATGGTCTGCGCATAGCGGGTTTGCCCGGGCTGGAAGCCTTGTCGCAGCAACTGAGCCCCAACGCACGGGGCGAGGTATTTGCCGCCACGGTGCTGTCCTTCGAGACAAACAATGCGACAGCCATGGGCATCCTGGCCGAGCATGTACGCGTGCATACGGGCAGCGAGCGCTTTATGGCCGCGGCCTTGGGTTGGCTCGACTGGGAGCGGGTATCGCCCTGGATCGAGCGCCTGCTCGCCTCCCCCGAGCCCCTGTTCCGCCGCATCGGCCTGGCCGCCTGCGGCATGCACCGCCACGACCCAGGCCCCGCCCTGCTGGCCGGACTGTCCCATGCCGACCCCAGCGTGCTGGCACGTGCCGCTCGTAGTGCCGGCGAGCTGCGTCGTCGTGACCTGATGCCGGCGATTCGTGCCCACCGGCAGCATAAGGATGCAGCCCCACGCTTCTGGGCCAACTGGGCCACCGCGCAGATGGGCGACGAGGAAGCACTGGAGCCGCTGCGCCAGTTCGCCGAGCAAGCGGGCGAATTCCAGTACCGCGCGCTCTGCGTATTGCTGGCCTGGCAAAAGCGCGAGCACAGCATCGCCTGGATCCGCCAGTTGATGCAGAACCCCGAGCAGCGGCGCATCGGCATCCAGGCTGTTGGGCTATTGGGAGATCCGGTCAGCGTGCCCTGGCTGATCCAGCAGATGAGCGACCTGCCTCATGCCCGTGTCGCTGGCGAGGCCTTCAGCCTGATGACTGGCGCCGACCTGGCGCTGCTCGATCTGGAGTTGCAGGACCTGCCGGATTTCGATGCCGGCCCGAACGACGACCCTGAAGATGCCAATGTCGTCATGGACCCCGATGAGAACCTGCCCTGGCCCGACCCGCCGTTGATCGCAGCCTGGTGGCAAGCCCATGGAGGCGATTTCCAGGCGGGCGTGGGCTATGTGCTGGGGCTGCCACAGAGCGAAAGCAGTTATCGGCAAGCGCTGATCCGCGGCCAGCAACGCCAGCGTATCGCCGCAGCCTACGGTATCGCTCGCTTGTGGCCGACCGAAGCGCTTTTCCCCACCAGCGCGCCCGCCTGGCGGCAAAAGGCATTGTTGGGGGAGCCGGCGGGGTTCGGGCGATGATGAGCAGGCGGCTGCCCCGGATTGCGCCGGACTACCCCCGCTCCGGTAGACATCTCACCGACCTATGCTTGGATGACTATGCAGACGGTTCATGGCAATGGCTTCCCTCGCCGACTTCAGGTTTTGTCGGCCCATACACGCTGATCACCAGTCACACCCCGTACATCTTCCAGGCCGATAAGAAGGGCTGAGGTTCGAATCGAATTGTTCACAACGCGCATGTCATCCCACTCAAGGGCGAATCGATGCGCAGACTCAAGAACAGGAAGCGCTGAAGAGCAACGACCACTCCGCCTACCGGAGGGATGGTCAAATCGACTCCAATGTGCATAAACCTCATTTGTGGACTCCTTCTCGAGGTTGACTACGTTCGCACCGTCAGTCTGGCACTCAAGACGCCGAAGTGAGGTCCATCCCATTGCTATTGGCCGATTTGCGGACTTTAGACTAGCCTGATGGAGCAACTGTCCAGCAAATACCACTTACATGTTGGTCGGTGTCAGGCTGTCGAGGAACTCTTAATGTTAAGGGTTTACAAAGAGTTATGGATGGCGGTGCCGAACAGTTTATTGGCTTGAACGCGCCGACACGCTGAACACAGACAACATTCACAACAAAAGAATCGTGGAGTAGCAGTGTCGTAGCCGGGGGACTCCGATGCGTTCTGAGCCCCTAAGCGGGGCATCAGCATCCAGCTCGGAACTCTGTAATGTCCCTCCCATCCGCCGCGCGAGGAAGAAATTTTTCCAGCAGGCTCCGTTCATAACTTAAACCGGAGTCGGAGTTGCTCCAGCCCGTACAGCCAAGGAGGCAAAGATTGGCTAACGAAGTTTTCGCCAACGGCCGTGAAATTTCCTGCAAGGCCGCCTCTGGCAAGGCAATCTGCGCCTTCCCCGACGCCTGCTTCACACCACCGCAGGCACCGCCAACCCCGGCGGGAACCCCTATTCCCTACCCCAATACAGGCATGGCCAGGGACACCAGTCGGGGCTCGCGCACGGTGAAGATAACTCGGCGAGAGGTCATGCTGAAGAACAAGTCCTACTTCAGGAAAAGCACCGGCGACGAGGCGGGATCGGCCCCGAAGAAAGGCATAGTGACCAGCAAGAACAAGGGCAAGGTGTACTTCGTCAGTTGGTCCATGGACATCAAGATCGAAGGCGAAAATGTGGTCCGCCACCTGGATATGACCACCCATAACCACGCTTCCGATCCAGGTAATACCGTACCTTGGACCTACCAGGACCGCATGGCGCTCGGCATGAAGACGGGCCAATGCAACGACGAGATCGACGCTGCGAAGACGGCCTGCGGGGACGA
The DNA here is from genome assembly GCF_052044735.1 of Pseudomonas sp. 22526. Classification (NCBI taxonomy): domain Bacteria; kingdom Pseudomonadati; phylum Pseudomonadota; class Gammaproteobacteria; order Pseudomonadales; family Pseudomonadaceae; genus Pseudomonas; species Pseudomonas sp. 22526. Next base: position 3,020 of record NZ_JBQENK010000029.1, on the reverse strand, counting down.
CCTGAACCTGAAGGCGACATGCCCGCCCGAGAGCTGGCAAGTGGCCAGTGAACGCAAGAAATTTGACAGCGAGCGCAAGGCCGGGGCGGACAAACAGACGCGGAATAATATCCGCAAGGAAATTAGGCGACTCGAAAGGCGGCTGTTCGGCGCGTTGCAGAAGACCCCCTGCCAACGGACACTGCGCTGCTTTCTCACCCCCTACGACAGCGACCATTGCTGTCCCGGCCAGACGCCCGACCACCTCATCGAAGTGAAATGCATCGTCGAAGCCGGAGGACACCGTCGGAAGGGTGGAAAAAGAACTGGCTGGGACGATTACGACTCCAACAAGGCACCCTGTCTGTGTGCCGAAGGCGAAGCAGCCACGGTCAGCAGCCATGGGGTGCTCTCGGCGAGACGCAAGGTGGCGATGAACGCCCACGGTTCGAGCGCCATGAGCCTCGATGACGCCGCAACCATAGGCGCAAAATCGGCCTCCACCACCTTCAAGGGCTGCTCGGAAAAATGCCTCAAAGCACAACTCATGGACTACCACCAGAAGGCACGAACCGACCCGAGCGCAACCTTGCGCCCTTCCTCTCACGGGATGGGGAAGAAAGACAATGTGAGGAGACGCTTGCTGGCACAGTCCGCCGAGTTAATGAACGGTTAGACGGGAGATCCCCCATGCCACCACAGGCTCCAAGACAGATTCCTGGCATGACGCTTGTCGATGCACGGCCCGTCGCACCAGGCAGTGGTGCCCTTATCGTTTCCGTTGATGAGCTGTTTCAACAGGACGAACCCAATGCAGTGCTCAGCTGGCTGGAGGCCGGTAAGCTGACCTCTATTCCCGTCGAATGGAACGCCTGTTCGGTCGATATCCGCCAGATCCATCCCTATCCACAGGCTATCTATCTGGGAGAAGCTGGCCAGCTCGTTCGGTTCGACGGCCAGGGCTTCCATGAGCTTCCGTCCATTGAGGGGGTGGAGCAGCGGGGCCCGCTGCGCTCGATCAGGAGCATAGGCATGGACTTCACGCTGGCGGTGGGTACGGTGCTACAGGTGTATTGCAGCCGGGACTGGACCCTCTGGGAAGCGGAAACAATTCCCTTGCTATCAGGCGAACAGGCCGTGGATTTAGCTGTGGAAGCAGTGGCAGCCTTTTCCAGCGATGAACTGTATGCCGTCGGCTGGCAGGGATTGCTCTGCCGGCGGACAGCAGTTGGCTGGGAGCGCCTGAACGCCCCTACCAACCTGGACCTCTTCGACCTTGTCTGCGCCGAAGATGGCTCGGCATATGCCGTGGGAGACGAGGGCATTATTCTCAAGGGGCGCGGCGATGCCTGGGCCCTGATTGAGCAAGACAAAACGTGCGAGAAGCTGTGGGGTGTCGCCTCTTTCGCCGGGCGCGTGTTCGTATCCGATATGCATCTGCTCTATGAGATCGTCGACAATGACCTGATTCCCCTCACGCCACCTGATGACGAGGTATTCCCCTCCTCCACTTACCGCCTGAGAACCACCGAAGGGGTGCTCTGGTCGGCCGGAGGCAAGGAGCTGTTCGAGTTCGACGGCCAGCGCTGGAAACCACTGCTGAGCTTCTTCGACCGGGGCTGACGGCCGAGCGCGGTAATGTGCAGGTCAATGGCGCCCTGAACGCCAGCGGTGCCAACGCAGGTGTGCAACTGAATGCCAAGCAGGCAGCATCCAGGTCCACGATAATATAGCCCTGACTGGGGCTGGCTCGAGCCTGGAACTCAACCAGCGCCTTATCGCGCTCCCGACGCCACACCGCGATTCAGCTGTTCGCGCAGGAACTCGATAAACACCTGCACCGGTCGCGATCCCTGGCGGTGCTGCGGGTAGACCGCCGACAAGGCCAGGGGCTCGGGGTGGAAGCCATCCAGCACCGACACCAGTCGCCCGTCCTTGAGCGCGGCCTCGACGATAAAGGTCGGCAGGTAAGTGATGCCCATGCCGGCGATGGCTGCGTCCTTGAGCAATTCGCCGTTGTTGACCCGCATCCTGCCGGTGACGTTGACCAGCAAGGGCTTGTGGCCCTGCCCTTCGAAACGCCACTGCACCTGGCGGCCGTGGCCGTAAGGCAGGCAGTCGTGGCCTTGCAGCTCCTCGGGCCTGAGCGGGGTGCCGCGCTCGGCCAGGTAAGCCGGGCTGACGCAATACACCCGCTGGATCGAGGCGATGCGCCGGGCGATCAGCGTCGAGTCTTCCAGCACGCCGATGCGCAAGGCCAGGTCGTAGCCCTCGCCGAGCAGGTCCACCGGGCGGTCGCTGAGATCGACCTCGACCGTGACGTCGCGATAGCGCTGCAGGAACAGCGGCAACAGCTCCCCCAGATGGGCCATGGCGAACGACAGCGGCGCGCTCAGGCGAATGGTGCCCCGGGGCTCGACGGTCTGGCCGGCGATGCCCTGCTCCACCTGCTCGACTTCGCTGAGCAGGCGCAGGGCCGACTCGTAGTAGCTCTGCCCCAGGGGCGTCACGTCCAGGCGCCGGGTCGAGCGATTGAGCAGGCGCACGCCCAGGCGTTCTTCCAGTTGCATCAAGCGCCGGCTGACGAACTGCTTGGACAGGCCCAACTGATCCGCCGCCGCGGTGAAGCTGCCGGAGTCCATGACCTGGCAAAAAATACGCATGTCTTCGAAGGGGTTCATTGTCACTCTCTGGTTGACAGCTGAACGCTTTATAGCGGCTTTTTCGCGTTCCGGCACCTCATTCCACCTGGAAAACCACATCGCCCGGTTTTACGACGGCTGCGCCGCCGATCGCAGGCTACGCCAGCGGCTACAGGGACCGCGATGCCTGTGTAGCCGCTGCCGAGCTTGCGAGGCTGCGAACGGCAACGCAGTTGCCGCAAAACCTGAGTCCGCGATCTGCCTGGAAAACCACATCGCCTGGTTTTACGACGGCTGCGCCGACGATCGCAGCCTGCGGCAGCGGCTACAGGGACCGCGATGCCTGTGTAGCCGCTGCCGAGCTTGCGAGGCTGCGAACGGCAACGCAGTTGCCGCAAA
>NZ_JBQENK010000028.1:0-75745 GCF_052044735.1 Pseudomonas sp. 22526 | reverse complement strand
TTGCCCGCGATAGACCGCGCAGCGGTCTCCCCGTAAACTGCACCCCGCGTCGATCCTGACGCCCCTGGATCAGCAGACAGGGCAACACTGAGCTGGCTAACCTGAACCCACTTTCAGAGGAGCCGGCCACCATGCCTGCGACCCGTACCTGGTTAAAAAATCCCCTCGCCATTTTCACCGGCAATGCCCTCGACGCCCGTGGCGGCCTGGTGCTGCAAGACGGCCTGATCGTCGAAGTGCTCGGCACCGGCCAGCAACCTGCCCAGCCCTGTGGACAAGTCTTCGATGCCCGCGAGCATGTGCTGCTGCCGGGACTGATCAACACCCATCACCACTTCTATCAGACCCTGACCCGCGCCTGGGCGCCGGTGGTCAACCAACCGCTGTTTCCCTGGCTGAAAACCCTGTACCCGGTCTGGGCCCGATTGACCCCGGAGAAACTCGCCCTGGCCAGTAAAGTGGCGCTGGCCGAACTGCTGCTGTCCGGCTGCACCACCGCCGCCGACCACCACTACCTGTTCCCCGAAGGCCTGGAAAACGCCATCGACGTGCAGGTGGCCAGCGTGCGCGAGCTGGGCATGCGCGCCATGCTCACCCGCGGCTCCATGAGCCTCGGCGAAGCGGATGGCGGCCTGCCGCCGCAGCAGACCGTGCAGCAGGGCGAAGTGATTCTCGCCGACAGCCAACGGCTGATCGCTGAGTATCACGAACGCGGCGCCGGCGCGCAGATCCAGATCGCCCTGGCGCCCTGCTCGCCGTTCTCGGTAACCCCAGAGATCATGGCGGCCAGCGCCGAGCTGGCGGAAAAACTCGACGTGCGCCTGCACACCCACCTGGCGGAAACCCTCGACGAGGAAGACTTCTGCCTGCAACGCTTCGGCCTGCGCACCGTGGACTACCTGGACAGCGTCGGCTGGCTCGGCCCACGGACCTGGCTGGCCCACGGCATCCATTTCAACCCGGATGAAATCGCCCGCCTCGGCGCGGCCGGGACCGGCATCTGCCATTGCCCGAGTTCCAACATGCGCCTGGCCTCGGGCATCTGCCCGACCCTGGAACTGACCGACGCCGGCGCGCCTGTCGGCCTGGGCGTGGATGGCTCGGCCTCCAACGATGCTTCCAACATGATCCTCGAAACCCGTCAGGCCCTGTACCTGCAGCGCCTACGCTACGGCGCCGAGAAGATCACCCCGGAGTTGGTGTTGGGCTGGGCCACCCAGGGCTCGGCACAACTGCTGGGGCGCAGCGATATCGGCGAACTGGCCGTGGGCAAACAGGCCGACCTGGCGCTGTTCAAGCTCGATGAGCTGCGCTTCTCCGGCAGCCATGATCCGTTGTCGGCATTGCTGCTGTGTGGCGCGGACCGGGCGGACCGGGTGATGGTCGGCGGCCAGTGGCGAGTGATCGATGGGCAAGTCGAGGGGCTGGACCTGAAGGGGTTGATTGCCGATCACAGCCAGGCGGCCCGGCAGTTGATCGCCGGCGTCTGATCGGGCGCATCGCGGGCAAGCCTCGCTCCTACAGAAGCAGCAGGTGGATGCTCGATTGCCCGCGATGCCTTTCAGCATGATGAAGGTCGCAAACCGCACGAAGCGGGGCATGCCTTCAGTTCCGTTCCTCACTGGTGCACCAGGGGTTGGCATGGAGTGGACACGGCGCACCGGGTTGGCTCTTGGGTGGCCTTGAGATTTATCGCGGGCAAGCCTCGCTCCTACAGGATTCACGCCATGCNGGAGCGAGGCTTGCCCGCGATAGCGCCCTGTCGCCACCCGCAGATCCCTTTTGTTGTCTTGTTGGTCAGCTATTTGCATTGAGCCGTTCAAGCCTTAGAGCCCAGCCTCGCCCCACAACAAAATGGAGTCCGGATTCATGCATAAACGTCCGTTGCAAAAACTGCTGTGCGCCCTCACCGCGGCCATCGGCCTGAGCGTCTCGCTGGGCGCCAGCGCCGCCGATCCGCTGAAGGTCGGCTTCGTCTATATCGGCCCGATCGGCGACCACGGCTGGACCTATCAGCATGAACAGGGGCGCCTGGCGCTGGTGGAAAAGTTCGGCGACCAAATCAAGACCAACTACGTGGAGAACGTCGCCGAAGGCGCCGACGCCGAGCGGGTGATCCGCAACATGGCCAAGGACCAGTACGACCTGATCTTCACCACCTCCTTCGGCTACATGAACCCGACCCTGAAAGTCGCCAAGCAGTTTCCCAAAACCACCTTCGAACACGCCACCGGCTACAAGCAGGACAAGAACCTCGGCACCTACCTGGCCCGCACCTATGAAGGTCGCTACGTTGGCGGCTTCCTCGCGGCGAAGATGACCAAGAGCAAGAAGGTCGGCTACATCGCCTCCTTCCCGATCCCGGAAGTGATCCGCGACATCAATGCCATCCAGCTGGCCCTGAACAAATACAACCCGGGCACCGAGATCAAGGTGGTGTGGGTCAACTCCTGGTTCGACCCGGGCAAGGAAGCCGACGCCGCCAACGCCCTGATCGACCAGGGCGCCGACGTGATCTTCCAGCACACCGACAGCCCGGCGCCGATCCAGGCCGCCGAACGCCGTGGCGTGTATGCAGTGGGTTACGCTTCGGACATGGCCCACTTCGGGCCGAAAGCGGTGCTGACCTCGATCGTCAACAACTGGGGCCCGCACTACATCCAGGCCACCCAGGGCGTGCTCGACCACAGCTGGAAATCCCAGGACTACTGGGGCGGCCTGAAGGAAGGCACGGTCCAATTGCCGATCAGCGACCTGGTGCCCGCCGAGGTCAAGCGTGAAGCCGAGCAGATCATCGCCGACATCAAGAGCGGCGCCTTCCACCCGTTCACCGGGCCGATCAAGGATCAGGCCGGCGTGGAAAAACTCGCCGCCGGGGTCAGCGCCAGCAATGCAGAACTGGCGTCGATGAACTATTACGTGGAAGGCATGAAGGCCGACATTCCGAAATGACTCGCCTGTAGCCGCTGCCGCAGGTTGCGCCAAGGTCCGAAGGACCTTTGCTCGATCTCAAGAGCACGCCCCCTCCGGGGTCGATCGCAGCCTGCGGCAGCGGCTACTTATCTGTGAATCGCCTGGCCCCGTACCTGTAGGAACGAGCTTGCTCGCGATAGACCGCAACGCGGTCGCCCGGCAACCGAACACCTTGAGAGCCCAGTCATGAACCAGCTTCCAATCATCGACATCAGCCCGCTCTACGGCGACGACGCCCAAGGCTGGAACAGCGTCGCCCAGCAGATCGACCGCGCCTGCCGCGAGTGGGGCTTCTTCTATATCAAGGGCCACCCGATCACCTCCACGCGCATCGGCCAATTGCTCGACGCCGCCCGGCAGTTCTTCGCCCAGCCGGCCGCCGAAAAACTCAGGATCGATATCACCCAGACCCGCCACCATCGCGGCTACGGCGCAATCGCCACCGAGCAGCTGGACCCGAACAAGCCCAGCGACCTCAAGGAAACCTTCGACATGGGCCTGCACCTGCCGGCCGAACATCCCGAGGTGCTCGCGGAAAAGCCGTTGCGCGGCAGCAACCGGCACCCGGATATCGCCGGCTGGCAAACCCTGATGGAGCAGCACTACCTGGACATGCAGGCCCTGGCCCAGACCCTGCTGCGGGCCATGACCCTGGCCCTGGGCATCGAGCGCGACTTTTTCGACCGCCGCTTCAAGGAGCCGGTCAGCGTCCTGCGCCTGATCCACTACCCGCCACGACACACCGCCAGCAGCGACGAGCAGCAAGGCGCCGGCGCCCACACCGACTACGGCTGCATCACCCTGCTCTACCAGGACAGCGCCGGCGGCCTGCAGGTGCGCAATGTCCAGGGCCAGTGGATAGACGCCCCGCCCATCGAAGGCACTTTCGTGGTCAACCTCGGCGACATGATGGCGCGCTGGAGCAACGACCGTTACCTGTCGACGCCGCACCGGGTGATCAGCCCGCTGGGGGTGGACCGCTACTCGATGCCGTTCTTCGCCGAACCCCATCCGGATACCCGCATCGAATGCCTGCCCGGCTGCCAGGATGCCGAGCATCCGCCGAAGTATCCGGTCACCACCTGCGCCGAATTCCTCCTGTCGCGGTTCGCCGATACCTATGCCTATCGCCGGGAACTGCAAGCGTCCTGATCGCCCGGCTGGTCAGGTTTTGCCGAATAGTCCGCGTGCGCCTGTAGAATGCCTGCCCTTATGGGCGCGATTGGAACCTGACGCGCCCGCGCAGCCCTGGAGAAACCCGGGGCCGGCGCCTGTCATCGAACCTTGCGGTTGGCTTTTCACCGCAGGATGATGGAGCGCAACACGTTCACGCAGCGCTCGACTGCACCTGATGAGATCACACCCATGTACGACTGGCTGAACGCCTTGCCCAAGGCCGAACTGCACCTGCACCTCGAAGGTTCCCTGGAGCCCGAGCTGCTGTTCGCCCTGGCCGAACGCAACAAGATCGCCCTGCCCTGGAGCGATGTGGAAACCCTGCGCAAGGCTTATGCCTTCAACAACCTGCAAGAGTTCCTCGACCTGTACTACCAGGGCGCGGACGTACTGCGCACCTCCCAGGATTTCTACGACCTGACCTGGGCCTACCTGCTGCGCTGCAAAGAGCAGAACGTCATCCACACCGAACCCTTCTTCGATCCGCAGACCCACACCGATCGCGGCATTCCTTTCGAAGTGGTGCTCAACGGCATCGCCAGCGCACTGAAGGATGGCGAGCAGCAACTGGGCATCACCAGCGGCCTGATCCTCAGCTTCCTGCGCCACCTGAGCGAAGACGAAGCGCAGAAAACCCTCGACCAGGCGCTGCCGTTCCGCGAAGCCTTTGTCGCGGTCGGCCTGGACAGTTCGGAAATGGGTCACCCGCCGAGCAAGTTCCAGCGGGTGTTCGATCGTGCCCGCAGCGAAGGTTTCCTCACCGTGGCCCACGCCGGTGAAGAAGGCCCGCCCGAGTACATCTGGGAAGCCCTCGACCTGCTGAAGATCCAGCGCATCGACCACGGCGTGCGCGCCTTCGAGGACGAGCGACTGATGCAACGCATCATCGACGAGCAGATCCCGCTGACCGTCTGCCCGCTGTCGAACACCAAGCTCTGCGTGTTCGATCACATGTCGCAGCACAACATTCTCGAGATGCTCGAGCGTGGGGTGAAGGTCACCGTGAACTCCGATGACCCGGCCTACTTCGGCGGCTACGTCACCGAGAACTTCCACGCCCTGTACACCCACCTGGGCATGACCCAGGATCAGGCCAAGCGCCTGGCGCAGAACAGCCTGGATGCGCGGCTGGTCAAGCCGTAAACCCCATCGCGGGCAACCTGCCCGCGATAACCCTGTAGCNCGCGTAGCGGGCGCCGCTCTTGAGGGCCTCGGAAGGTTCTTCGAACCTTATCGCAGCCTGCGGCAGCGGCTACAGGTCAGGCACCGACCTCGCTCAACTCTTCCAGCGTCTTGCCCCGGGTCTCCATCCCGAACAGCCAGACCACCGCCGCGGCGACCGCGAAACACAGCGCGCCCAGGGCGAACACCCCGCCCTGCCCGGTCATCGGGAACACCACGCCGGTCACCAAAGGTCCGAGCAGCGAACCGATGCGCCCCACCGCCGAGGCGAACCCGGAGCCGGTAGCCCGCGCCGAGGTGGGATACAACTCGGGTGTGTAGGTGTAGAGCACCGCCCACATGCCGAACAGGAAGAACTGCATCAACAGGCCGGAGCTGATCAACAGCGCCACGTTGCCGCCGAACACCGCGCTCTGCCCGTAGAAAAACGCCATGACCCCACCACCCAGTAGAGTGACCACGCACACCGGCTTGCGCCCCCAGAGCTCCACCAGCCAGGCGGCCATGAGGAAGCCGGGAATCCCGCCGAGGGAAATCAGCACCGTGTAGTACACCGACTGGGTCACGGCGAAACCCGACTGCTGCAACAAGGCGCTGAGCCACGACGTCAGGCCATAAAAACCCAGCAGGGCAAAGAACCAGACGCTCCAGATCATCATCGTGCGTTGGCGATAGAGCGGCGACCAGATCTCGCGCAAGGCCGAGAAGAAATGCCCCGGCACGCTTTCCACCCGCGGCAGGCGCACCGGCTCGGGCAGGTCCGCGCGCTGCAGCGAGGCGCGGACCTTATCCTCGATCCGCCGCAGCACCTGGTCGGCATCGGCGTGCCGCCCGGCCTGCTCCAGCCAGCGCGGCGACTCGGGAATGAAAAAACGGATCGCCAGCACGAACACCGCCGGGATCGCCAGGACCAGGAAGATGTCGCGCCAGCCGATCAGTGGCAGCAGGAAGTAGGAGAGCACGCCCGCCGCGACGAAGCCCAGCGGCCAGAAGCCGTCCATCAAGGCGATATAACGCCCGCGCCGCTTGGCCGGGATCATCTCCGACAGCATCGACTGGGCAATGGGAAACTCCATGCCCATGCCGATCCCCAGCAGCACCCGGAACAGGGTCAGGCTATCCACCGTCTGCGCCGTGGAGCACAGGTAACTGGCGATGCCCCAGATCAGGATGCTCCACTGGAACACCGGCTTGCGCCCGAAGCGGTCGGCGAGCATGCCCGACAGCGACGCGCCGACCACCATGCCGAAGAAACTCGAACTGGCCAGCAAGCCGGCCTGGGCTGTGCTCAGGCCGAACTCGGCTTTGATCGAGCCGAGCAGGAAGGTCATCATCGCCAGGTCCATGGAGTCGAAGAAAAACGCCAGGGCGATGATGATGAAAATGACTCGGTGATAACCGCTGATGGGCAAGCGTTCCAGACGCTCCGCCGCACTGTATCCCTGACTTGCCATGCCCCGTCCCCCCGATTGAATGGTCTGCAATCGAGTGTGCAAGATCGACGCCGCCGCTCAGTGCTGGATGCGACCTGCCCGCACCCCGCAACGACGCCGCCGGCCAGGGTCAGTGATCGGCGTGAATCGGCTTGGGGTAGTGCGCGGAAATTTCAGCGCAGCGCGCCTGCAACATGTCCCGCAGCAGCTTCACCGGTTTGCTCAGCTGCGCCCGATGGGCGCACAACAGGTTCAGCGGTGCCCGTTCGCAGCGCAGCTCCGGCATCAGCACCTTGAGCCGCCCGGTCAGCACATCGGCCGCCACGTCGAGCCAGGACTTGTAGGCGATGCCCCGCCCCGCCACGGCCCACAGGCGCACCACATCGGCGTCGTCGCTGAAACGATCGCCGCTGACCGTCAGGCCGACCTCGCGCTTGCCGTCATGGAAACTCCAGTGGTCGTGCACCCGGCTGCCGAGCATGTAGAGCAGGCAATTGTGCTGGGCCAGTTGCTCCAGCTGGCGCGGCTCGCCGTGACGGGCCAGGTACTCGGGGGCGGCCACCAGCACCCGGTGGTTCTGCGGCGCGACAGGCAGAGCTACCAGGCTGGAGTCTTCCGGTTCGGCGTAACGCAGGGCGATGTCCACCGGTTGGCGAAACAGGTCGGCAATGCGGTCGCCCAGCAACAGGCGCACCGTGAGTTTGGGATGCTCCAGCTGGAACTGGTCGAGCCAGGGCAACAACAGGTTGCGACCGAAGTCCGAAGGCGCCGACAGCTGCAGAACGCCGCTGACCTGGTCCTGCCCGCTGGCCAACAGGCGCCGCCCTTCCTCCAGGTTGCTCAGGGCGGCACGGGCGTATTCGAGAAAGCCTTCGCCCTCGGCGGTCAGGCGCAGGCTGCGGGTCGAACGCGCCAGCAGCCGGGCGCCGAGCTGCTGCTCGATGCGCTTGAGGGCGGCGCTGGCCACCGCCGCCGACAGGTCCATGACCCGCGCCGCGGCGGACAGGCTGCCGAGGTCGGCGGCGCGCACGAACAATTGCAGGTCATCGAATCGCAGCATCTGGCTCACCGGGAATTATCAAAAAAATATTGAAAGAGACTGCTGTTTTAGCCGGTTTTATCTGCCAGGGAAATGGCCAATGATCTGCGCACTCTCATAGCTGTTCGTCATAACCGCCCTGAAGGACACCGCCATGTCGCAAGCCTTTACCGCCATTGCCACCCTTGTCGCGAAGAGCGGCCAGCAGGCCCTGCTCAAACGCGAACTCACCGCCCTGGTGCAACCGAGCCGTGAAGAAACTGGCTGCCAGTACTACAACCTGCACCAGGATGCCGAAGACCCAGGCACCTTTTATGTGCTGGAGCGCTGGGACGATGAGGCAGCCCTGGAGTTTCACAACGCCACGGCGCACTTCCAGCATTTTCTCAGCCAGACCCGCGAAGCAATCGAGCATTTCGAAATCAAGCGCCTGCTGCTGATCCCCTGACCCAACCTGCAAATTCATCAGGAAAACTCACCATGAAAGCCATCGCCTACTACGCCTCCCTGCCGATCGACGATCCCCTGTCCCTGCAAGACATCGAACTGCCGGAACCGGTCGCCGGCCCACGCGACCTGCTGGTGGAAGTCAAAGCCATCTCGGTCAACCCGGTGGACACCAAGGTCCGCCAGAACGTCCAGCCTGAAGGCGGCGCCGCCAAGGTGCTGGGCTGGGACGTGGCCGGGGTGGTCAAGGCGGTGGGCAGCGAAGTCAGCCTGTTCAAGGCCGGTGACAAGGTGTTCTACGCCGGCTCGATCGCCCGCGCCGGCGGCAACAGCGAACTGCATGTGGTGGACGAACGCATCGTCGGCCATATGCCCAAGAGCCTGGGCTTCGCCGAAGCCGCCGCCCTGCCGCTGACCGCGATCACTGCCTGGGAACTGCTGTTCGAGCGCTTGCAGATCGCCGAAGGCCAGGCCGATCGACAACAGAGCCTGTTGATCGTCGGCGCGGCCGGCGGCGTCGGTTCGATTCTCACCCAACTGGCCAGCCAGCTCACCGGCCTCAAGGTCATAGGCACTGCCTCGCGCGCTGAAACCCAGGGCTGGGTGCGGGAGCTGGGCGCCGACCTGGTGATCGACCACAGCCAGCCCCTGAGCCAGGAACTGAAGAAGGCCGGCCAGGCCAGCGTCACCCATGTCGCCAGCCTGACCCAGACCGACGCGCACCTGGACGAGTTGGTCGAGGCCCTCGCGCCCCAGGGGCGGCTGGCGCTGATCGACGATCCGAAAACCCTCGACGTGACCAAGCTCAAGCGCAAGAGCCTGTCGCTGCACTGGGAGTTCATGTACACCCGCTCGCTGTTCGAGACCGCGGACATGCAAGAGCAGCACAAGCTGCTCAATCGCGTCGCCGAGCTGATCGACGCCGGCACCTTGAAGACCACCCTCGGCGAGCACTTCGGCACCATCAACGCGGCCAACCTGCGGCGCGCTCACGCCTTGCTGGAAAGCGGCAAGGCCAGGGGCAAGATCGTGCTGGAAGGGTTCTGAGGCAGGGATCGGACGGCGTCCTGCCGGCTCCGGAAAGGGGCAGGATGCCGTCAGTCCGACAGTTGATCCTTGTCATACTTGTGACCGTATTCGGGTCTACACTGGGGGCCTTTGCAGTGCAAATCTTTTACCCGAGGAGGTCAGCAATGAAGATCCTGATAAAAGAATTGGCAAAATCCCAAGGCACCCAATGGCAGGTTCAACTCGACCAGCATGCGGTGACCTTCCGCAGCGAGGCCGAAGCCCGAGCCTTCGCCAATACGCTGGAAACGCGTTTGCACGCCCCCCATCGATTTCCCGAAAGCCAACAGCGCGCCGCCAGCTGATTACAGCTGAGCGGCTTGCAGCGCCCTGGCGTTCTGCAATTTCCGGGTGACCATCGCCAGCGTCACCACCAGAATCCCACACAGGCTGATGACCGTCGCCATCGGCACGGCGCTGCCATCGTGCAGCACGCCCACCAGCGCCGCGGCGCCGGCCGCCACGCTGAACTGCAGGCAGCCGAGCATCGCCGAGGCACTGCCGGCCCGCGCGCCCTGACCGTTCATGGCGCAGGCCGAGGCATTGGGAATGATGCAGCCCAGGCTGGCGATGCAGATGAACAGCGGCACCAGCAGCGGCCAGAGTTGTTCCGGGCGCAATGAGCTGACAGCAAGCAGCGCCAGGCCACCCAACAGGTAGATCCACACCGTGCGCGCCAGCAGGAACGCCGGACCGCGCTTGGCCAGCAACCGCGCGTTGATCTGCGCCACCAGGATGAAGCCGCCGGCATTGATCCCGAAGAACCAGCCGAAGTGCTCGGCCGGCACGCCGTAGAGTTTGATGAAGACGAAAGGCGAACCGGCGATGTAGGCGAACATCCCAGCGATGGCAATGCCCCCGGTCAAGGCATGGCCAAGAAACACCCGGTCGGCCAGCAACCGACCGTACTGGCGCAAGGCCCCGGACAACGGCTGGCGCGGCACCTGGGCCGGCAGGCTTTCCGGCAAGCCCAGCGCCACCGCCAGGCCGGCCAGGGCGCTGAACAGGGTCAGCATGATGAAGATCGACTGCCAGCCGTAGAGATTCACCAGCAGGCCGCCGAGCATCGGCGCCAGGATCGGCGCCAGGCCCATGACCAGCATCAGCTGGGAAAACACCTTGGCCGAACCCACCGCATCGCACTTGTCGCTGACCACCGCCCGGGAAATCACCATGCCCGCGCAACCGCCCAGCGCCTGGACGAAGCGCGCACCGATCAGCCATTCCAGGTTCGGCGCGTAGGCACAGGCCAGGGACGCCAGGGTGAACAGCCCCACCCCGACCAGCAACGGGATGCGCCGGCCAAAGCGGTCGGCCACAGGGCCGTAGGCCAGCTGGCCGATGGACAGGCCGAGGAAGTAGGCCGCCAGGGTCAGCTGGACATGTTTTTCATCGGTGCCAAAGGCCAGCGCCATCGCCGGGAACGCCGGCAGATAGAAGTCGATGGCCAGAGGACCGAAGGCGCTCAGGGCGCCGAGAATCAGGATTGTGCGAAGGTTCATCAGGCATCCAGGTGCGGGTCGGTCGGCAGCCCGACAGTTTATCCGCGCTTGGAGGCCTTGAACATTCCGATAGGTCGCTAACTATTAAAAATCCGTCAGGCCAGCTTGACCGCATAACCTTCTTCGCTGATCAGGCTGATCACCTCGTCGGCGGACAAGCGGCTCTCCACCCCCACTTCCCTGGCCCCGAGATCGACCTTTACGCTGGCCGCCGGATCCTTGCTCTGCACCGCCTGAGTGATGGCCCGGACACAATGACCGCAGGACATTCCTTCGACATTGAACACTTGCATGACGCTTCTCCTGTTGTGAGGGTTGTCGCCAGTCTTGGCCTTGCCACCATGGCAAGGTCAAGTTCCGGATACATCTGCCGGGCTGGCAATAGTCCACGCGCTCGGCCAAGCTTCACCCTCTAATGACACGACACTAGGAGATTCAGCCATGCGCTGGTCGGTTATCAGCCTGTTCAGCCTCCTCGGCCTGATCGCGGCCACCCCTTCGGTCAACGCCGCCGGCGAGGACTACGGCGTCCTGATCATTTCCCGGGAACGGCTGGAAGTTGCCACGTCCTGCGAAATCGGCCTGTACATCCAGGACCAGCTGGCGGGCCGGCTGTTCCAGGAACAAGCCACGTCCTTCAATCTGCCGCCGGGCAAAGTCTCGCTGCGCCTGAAATTGCTGCCGGGGCAGATGCCGGGCTGCAACCCGGGCATGCTCGCGCCCGGCTCCCAGGACATCAGCCTCAAGGCCGGCGACGTACTGAAGTTCCGCATTGCCATGAGCCCGTCGGGCCTGCACCTCCAGCGCACCGGCCTGGGATATTGAGGCGCCGGGTCGTCGCCTGTGCCCTTTCCCTCCCCGGAACCGGCACGGACGACGATCCGGGCTTCGCCCACCCCCGAGACAGATTGAAGCACCCCGCACCATGGCGCTTGACCTTGCCAGCATGGCAAGGTTGATCCTGTAGACAACCGTTTACAGGGAGTGTCAGTGATGTCCGAATCAACCACTTTTGACCTGCCGATTGCTGGCATGACCTGCGCCAGCTGCGCCGGGCGCGTGGAACGCGCTTTGAGCAAGGTCGCGGGCGCCATGGCCGTCAGCGTCAACCTCGCCACCGAACAGGCCCGCGTCCAGGCGCCCAGCGACAGCCTGCCAGCGCTGATGGCCGCCGTGCAGGATGCCGGCTACAGCGTGCCGGCCCATAGCCTGGAACTGAATATCGGCGGCATGACCTGCGCCTCCTGCGTCGGCCGCGTGGAACGGGCGCTGAGCAAGGTGGCCGGAGTCACCCGGGTCAGCGTCAACCTGGCCAACGAACGCGCGCACGTCGATCTGCTGGGGCATGTCGATAGCGCCAGCCTGATCGCCGCCGTCGACAAGGCCGGCTACTCCGCCACCCTGTGGCAGGCCGAACACCCCGAACGCGACGATCAGGAACAACGCCTGCGGCGCGAACGCTGGTCCCTGGTGCTGGCGATCCTGTTGGCCCTGCCGCTGGTACTGCCCATGGTGGTACAACCCTTTGGCCTGCACTGGATGCTGCCGGCCTGGGCGCAGTTCGTCCTGGCCACGCCGGTGCAATTCATCTTCGGCGCGCGTTTTTATGTCGCCGCCTGGAAAGCCGTGCGTGCCGGCGCCGGCAACATGGACCTGCTGGTGGCCCTGGGCACCAGCGCCGGTTACGGCTTGAGCCTGTATCAGTGGGCCGTCACCCCCGCCGGCAGCATGCCGCATCTGTATTTCGAGGCATCGGCCGTGGTGATCGCCCTGGTGCTGCTGGGCAAGTACCTGGAAAGCCGCGCCAAGCGCCAGACCGCCAGCGCCATCCGCGCCCTCGAAGCCTTGCGCCCGGAGCGGGCGATCCTGGTCGTCGATGGCCGTGAGCGGGACGTGGCGATCAGCGCCCTGCGCCTGAATGACCTGGTGCTGGTCAAGCCCGGCGAGCGCTTCCCGGTGGACGGCGAGGTGGTCGAGGGGCAGAGCCATGCCGACGAAGCCCTGATCAGCGGCGAAAGCCTGCCGGTGCCAAAACAACCTGGCGATAAAGTCACCGGCGGCGCCATCAATGGCGAAGGCCGGCTGCTGGTGAAAACCCTGGCCCTCGGCGCGGAAACCGTGCTGGCGCGCATCATCCGCCTGGTGGAGGACGCCCAGGCCGGCAAGGCACCGATCCAGAAACTGGTGGACAGAGTCAGCCAAGTGTTCGTGCCGGCGGTACTGGTGCTGGCCCTGGCGACGCTGATCGGCTGGTGGCTGTACGGCGCGCCGCTGGAAACCGCGCTGATCAATGCGGTCGCGGTACTGGTTATCGCCTGCCCCTGTGCGCTGGGGCTGGCCACGCCGACCGCGATCATGGCCGGCACCGGCGTCGCCGCCCGCCACGGGATACTGATCAAGGACGCCGAAGCCCTGGAGCGCGCCCATGAAGTCAGCGCGGTGGTGTTCGACAAGACCGGCACCCTGACCTCCGGCACGCCGCGCATCGCTCATCTGGATGCGGTCGATGGCGACGAAGACCGCCTGCTGCAACTGGCCGGCGCCCTGCAACGCGGCAGCGAACACCCGCTGGCCAAGGCCGTTCTCGACCTGTGCGCCGAACGCCAGCTGGCGGTGGCCGACGTCAGTGCCAGCCAGTCCCTGACCGGCCGCGGCATCGCCGGCACCCTGGACGGCCGCCAACTGGCCCTGGGCAACCGCCGCCTGCTGGAAGAAAGCGGCCTGCAGGCCAGCGACCTGGCGGCCTCGGCCCAAGCCTGGGAAGCCGAAGGCCGCACCCTGTCCTGGCTGATCGAACAACAGCCGCACCCCCGTGTACTGGGCCTGTTCGCCTTTGGCGACACCCTCAAGCCCGGCGCCCTGCAAGCGGTGCAACAACTGGGCGCGCGCCACATCGGCAGCCACCTGCTGACCGGCGACAACCGCGGCAGCGCCAAGGTGGTCGCCGAGGCCCTGGGCATCACCAACGTGCACGCCGAAGTGCTGCCGGCCGACAAGGCCGCCACGGTCGCCGAACTGAAAAAGACCGGCGTGGTGGCGATGGTCGGTGACGGCATCAACGACGCCCCGGCCCTGGCCGCTGCCGATATCGGCATCGCCATGGGCGGCGGTACCGATGTGGCAATGCACGCGGCGGGGATCACCCTGATGCGCGGCGACCCGCGTCTGGTGCCGGCGGCCCTGGAGATCAGCCGCAAGACCTATGCGAAAATCCGCCAGAACCTGTTCTGGGCCTTCGTCTACAACCTGATCGGCATTCCGCTGGCGGCGTTCGGCCTGCTCAACCCGGTGCTGGCCGGCGCAGCGATGGCACTGTCCAGCGTCAGCGTGGTGAGCAATGCGCTACTGTTGAAAACCTGGAAACCCAATGACCCGGAGGACGCCCGATGAACATCGGCCAAGCAGCCCGCAAGAGCGGCCTGAGCGCCAAGATGATCCGCTACTACGAGTCCATCGGCCTGCTCAGGCCGGCCCATCGCAGCGACAGCGGCTACCGCCTGTACGGTGACGACGACCTGCACAGCCTGGCCTTTATCAAGCGCTCGCGGGACCTGGGTTTTTCCCTGGAGGAAGTGGGCAAGCTGCTGACCCTGTGGCAAGACCGCCAGCGCGCCAGCGCCGATGTCAAAGCCCTGGCCCGCCAGCATATCGACGAGCTCAACCGGAAAATCGCCGAGCTGGCCGGGCTGCGCGACACCCTGCAGGACCTGGTGCAGCACTGCAACGGCGACCACCGCCCGGATTGCCCGATTCTCAAGGACCTTGCTTCGGGCGGGTGCTGCGTGCACCCATAACCTGTAGCCGCTGCCGCAGGCTGCGATAAGGCTCGAAGAGCCTTCCAGCAATCTCGAAGAGCACGTCCTCTTCGAGGCCGATCGCAGCCTACGGCAGCGGCTACGTGATTCACGGGCACAAAAAATCCGGCTTTGGCCGGATTTTTTGTGCCCGTGAATCACTGCATCCAGGGTGGAGGCGGTGGCTCCTCGGACTTGCTCGGTGGCGCGTCGTCGGCCATGCGCATGGCCTGGCGCCGCTCCTCGTCCAGGCGCGCCGCCTCGATTTCCCGCAGAACCCCGCCGACATCCGCCAGTTCTTCCGGATCGTCGAACTCGCCGGTCAGGACGCTGGCCGGGTGCAGGGTGCCGGCTTCGTACAGCGCCCACATCTCCTTGGCGTAACGGGTGCGCTTGAGCTCCGGGGCAAAGCGCCCGAAGTAGGACGCCATGTTGCCCACATCCCGCTCCAGCATGCTGAAGGCGTGGTTATTGCCCGCCGCATCCACCGCCTGGGGCAGGTCGATGATCACCGGACCCTCGGGGGTCAGCAGCACGTTGAACTCGGACAGGTCACCGTGCACCAGGCCGGTACACAGCATCAGCACGATCTGGGAAATCAGGAAGGCGTGATATTCGCGGGCCTGGTCCGGCTCCAGCACCACGTCGTTCAGGCGCGGCGCGGCATCACCGTATTCATCCGCCACCAACTCCATCAGCAGCACGCCTTCGAGGAAGTCGAACGGCTTGGGCACCCGCACGCCGGCGTTGGCCAGGCGGAACAGCGCCGCCACTTCGGCGTTCTGCCAGGCGTCTTCGGCCTCCTTGCGGCCGAACTTGGACCCCTTGGCCATCGCACGAGCCTGACGGCTGTTGCGCACCTTGCGGCCTTCCTGATACTCGGCCGCCTGACGAAAACTTCGTTTGTTCGCCTCCTTGTAAACCTTGGCGCAACGTAATTCGTTGCCGCAGCGCACCACATAAACAGCTGCTTCTTTACCACTCATGAGTGGGCGCAGCACCTCGTCGACCAGACCGTCCTCGATCAGGGGTTCAATGCGTTTTGGAGTCTTCATCAGCTTTTATCAGGGGTCCTTTATTACCAAACACGCGAATGTCACTCGTTATACGGCAATCCTCGCACCACGGGGAGAGGTTACCGACCTACGACAGTGCGGATGCACTCAATGTGCCAGGTCAACCCGTCATATCGACACACTCGACCGACCAGGATCATAGCCGAGTGCTCGGCGGCTGCCCGCTGCCAAAGGACAGGTTACATCTGACAGAAGCTGACGAGCGCTTCGCGCTCGATCGCGAGCAAGCTCGCTCCTACAGGGGGCCGCCACCGCGGAAACACCTGGGCCCTCAGCGCTCGACAATCGCCGTCACACCCTGGCCACCGGCGGCGCAGATCGAAATCAGGCCACGTCCCTTCCCTGCCACCTCCAGCAGCTTCGCTAGGTTGGCGACAATGCGCCCGCCGGTGGCGGCGAACGGATGCCCGGCCGCCAGCGAACTGCCTTTGACATTCAGCCGGCTGCGGTCGATGGAGCCCAAGGGTGTGTCCAGCCCCAGGCGGGTCTTGCAGTAATCCCCATCCTCCCAGGCCTTGAGTGTGCACAGCACCTGCGCGGCGAAAGCCTCATGGATTTCGTAGTAGTCGAAGTCCTGCAGCGTCAGGCCGTTGCGCGCCAGCAAGCGCGGTACCGCGTAGACCGGGGCCATCAGCAGCCCTTCCGCGCCATGGACGAAATCCACCGCCGCCGCTTCGCCGTCGCGCAGATAGGCGAGGATCGGCAAGCCACGTTCCTTCGCCCATTCCTCGCTGCCCAGCAGCACCAGGGACGCGCCATCGGTCAGCGGCGTGGAGTTGCCCGCGGTCAGGGTGCCTTTGTCGCTGCGTTCGAACACCGGCTGCAATGACGCCAGTTTTTCCAGGGTCAGGTCCGGGCGCAGATTGTTGTCGCGGGTCAGGCCGAGAAAGGGAGTCATCAGATCGTCGTGCCAACCCTCAACATAGGCGGCGGCCATTTTCTGATGGCTCTCCAGCGCCAGCTGATCCTGCTCGTCGCGGGGAATGTTCCAGGTCTGTACCATCAGCTCGCAGTGCTGGCCCATGGACAAGCCGGTACGCGGCTCGCCATTGCGCGGCAGTTCCGGCTTGAGGTGCCGGGGGCGCAGTTGCAGGAAGGTCTTGAGCTTGTCGCCCAAGGTCTTGCCGCGGTTGGCCTGCAGCAGAATCTTGCGCAGCCCTTCGTTGACCCCGATCGGCGCGTCCGAGGTGGTATCGACGCCGCCGGCGATGCCGCAGTCGATCTGCCCCAGGGCGATCTTGTTGGCCACCAGCAACGCCGCTTCCAGGCCGGTGCCGCAGGCTTGCTGGATATCGTAGGCCGGGGTGGTCGGCGACAGCCGCGAGCCGAGCACGCATTCGCGGGTCAGGTTGAAATCCCGGGAATGCTTGAGCACCGCGCCAGCGGCCACCTCGCCCAGGCGCAGGCCGTGCAGGCAGTAGCGTTCGATCAGGCCTTCCAGGGCCGCGGTCAGCATGGCCTGGTTGCTCGCGGTGGCGTAAGGCCCGTTGGAACGGGCAAAGGGGATGCGGTTGCCGCCAATAATCGCAACACGACGCAGCTGAGTCATGGAAAGCTCCCTATTCTGTGAGTGGCACAACCGACAAGCGTAGGTTGTATCTCAAGGATCGAACGACCAAAGGCCCCTCGTGGTCCACACTTTGAACCACAGTTCCTGGAGCGTGTTCCATGTCAGATCGTTACATCGACTTCGCCAACTCGTCCATCGGCCACCGCCTGGTCGGGGCCCTTGGTCTGCCGTCGCCGGTACGTCTGGAGCGCTGGCAGGCCGGCCGCATGCGCCCGGTCGAGGGGGCGCTGCTGATCGGCGGCGGCCCGCTGGCCCAGCAGGTCGGCGCCATCGCCCCGCGGCTGACCGAGAGCATCTACAGCTACGGCACCGATCCGACCCTCGCCACCGCCTGGATTCCCGGCCACGGCCCCAGGCTCAAGGCCATGGTGTTCGACGCCAGCGACCTCCTGCAGATCGAGCAGCTCAAGCAGTTGCGCGAATTTTTCCAGCCGCTGATGAAAAACCTCGAGCCCAGCGCACACCTGGTGATTCTCGGCCGCGCCCCGGAAACCCTCGGCGATCCGTTCGCCGCCAGTGCCCAGCGCGCCCTGGAGGGCTTCAGCCGTTCCCTGGCCAAGGAGCTGCGCGGCGGCGCCACCCTGCAATTGCTGTATGTCGGTGAGGGTGCCGAAAGCCAACTGGAAGGCGCGCTGCGCTTCTTCCTCTCGCCGAAAAGCGCTTACATCTCAGGCCAGGCGATCCGCCTGAACCCCTGCGCTACCCAGGTCCAGGACTGGACCCGGCCCCTGGCCGGCGCGCGAGCCCTGGTCACCGGCGCGGCGCGCGGCATCGGCGCCTCGATCGCCGAGACCCTGGCCCGGGATGGTGCCCAGGTGGTGCTGCTGGACGTGCCCGCCGCCAAGACCGACCTCGAAGCCCTGGCCGCACGCCTGGGCGGCCACGCGATCACCCTGGATATCTGCGCCGAAGACGCCGCGCCGCGACTGGTGGAACAGTTGCCGGAGGGCATCGATATCCTGGTGCACAACGCCGGGATCACCCGCGACAAGACCCTGGCCAACATGACTCCGGAATTCTGGGACGCGGTGCTGGCAGTCAACCTCAACGCCCCGCAGGTGCTGACCAGGGCGCTGCTGGACAGCGGCACCCTGCACGACAACGGCCGGGTGATCCTGCTGGCGTCCATCAGCGGCATCGCCGGCAATCGCGGGCAGACCAACTATGCGGCGAGCAAGGCCGGGCTGATCGGCCTGGCCCAGTCCTGGGCACCGCTGTTGCAGGAGCGCGGCATCAGCATCAACGCCGTGGCCCCGGGCTTTATCGAAACCCAGATGACCGCGCGCATTCCGTTCGCCCTGCGCGAAGCCGGGCGGCGCATGAGTTCGCTGGGGCAAGGCGGCCTGCCGCAGGACGTCGCCGAAGCCGTGGCCTGGCTCGGCCAACCGGGCAGCGGCGCGGTCACCGGGCAAGCGCTGCGAATCTGTGGGCAAAGCGTATTGGGAGCTTGAACATGAGCCTGCAATGGCATGAGCTGGATACCCCGCCGAACCTGCCCGAGCTGTACTGGAAGGCCGCGACCCGCCGCAAAATCACCGGTACCGAGCTGCCTGATCATGGCCTGCGCCGCCAGGTGAGCGTGCAGCCGGCGAAACTTGCGGCCTATCGCCAGGTCTGCGGTTTTGCCGAGAACGGCCTGCTGCCGCCGACCTATCCCCATGTGCTGGCATTCGCCCTGCAGATGCAGTTACTGACCGCCAAGGACTTCCCCTTCCCGCTGCTGGGGTTGATCCATCTGGCCAACCGCATTCGTATCCTGCGGCCCATGGGCGGGGTCGGCGACCTGAGGGTCGGGGTGCGTGTGGACAACTTGCAGCCCCATGCCAAAGGCGCGGTGTTCGATCTGTTGACCAGCGTCGACGATGCCCTCGGGCCTCTGTGGGAAGCACAAAGCCGGATGCTCTGTCGGGGCGTGAAACTATCGGGCGAAGCCCCGGAGGAAGAGCCCCAGGGCGAGGCCAGCCTCAGCGAGCTGACGCGCTGGCAAGCTCCCGCCGATATCGGCCGGCGTTACGCCCGGGTGTCCGGCGACTACAACCCGATTCACCTGAGCGCGGTGAGCGCCAGAATGTTCGGCTTCCCCCGGGCCATCGCCCACGGTCTGTGGAACAAGGCGCGAACCCTGGCGGCATTGAGCGAACATTTGCCGGCGGCCAATATCGAGATTGCCGTGGACTTCAGAAAACCGGTGCGCCTGCCCAGCGAGGTGTGCCTGCTGGCAAGCGCCGCGGGTTCGAGCGGTGACCTGCGCCTGACCGGCGCGGGCGACCTGGAGCATATGAGCGGGCATTGGCAGCCGCTGGCCTGAGCCGGCCTCAACCGCGACGAATCAGGAACACCCCCGCCA
Source organism: Pseudomonas sp. 22526 (assembly GCF_052044735.1). NCBI lineage: Bacteria > Pseudomonadati > Pseudomonadota > Gammaproteobacteria > Pseudomonadales > Pseudomonadaceae > Pseudomonas > Pseudomonas sp. 22526. The sequence continues at coordinate 56,138 of NZ_JBQENK010000028.1, read as the reverse complement.
GGATCAGCACCAGCCCGGCAATCTTGCCGAGGCTGATGGGTGCCTCGCGAAAACCGGCCCAGCCGAAATGGTCCAGCGCCAGGGCCATGCCCAACTGCCCGGCGAGCACCAGGGCCATGAATAGCATGGCGCCGATCCGCGGCCCGGCGAAGGCCGCGGTGGCAATGAAAAACGCCCCCAGCAGACCGCCGCACCAGTGCCACCAGGTCAGGCTTTTCAAGGCACTCAGGCCAGGCACTTCGCGCTGGGCCACGGCCAGGATCAGCAAGGCCAGGGTACCGACAAAAAACGAGATCAGCGCCGCCGCCAGCACGCTGGAAACCTGCTTGGCCAATTGGCCGTTGATTCCCGCTTGCAGGGGTAGGAAAGCACCGGCAATCACCGGCAGGCAAAGCAGCCACCAGACAGGGGCAGGCATAAAGTTTCTCCAAAGAAAATCCAGGCCGGGGATTATAAGGCAAGTTGACGCCAAATCCGTGGCGGGGCCGCCAGACAATTAATTGTATGTATATAACTTTCGTTAAAGCGCTCTTAGACCTCGCAAACAAAAAACACAAGACACTGATTAGTAAAGATTTACTAAAAACATTTCCACCCATCACTCCTTTGGTATTAGTCCCTCCGCAGGAGCAAAAACAGCCGATATATAAGTTGTTAATACCAAGTTGAGAATGGTGAAAGAAAGTACTTGGGCCTTTTATAGCGACAACGGACGACAACATCTCCAGCGACAGAACTGGGGAGTTATCGAAAACAACAAAACGTTGTAACAGGTGCAAGGAATTTTACTCATGAAAACTCAAGTCTGGTTGAAAACAAGCACAGCGCTGGCCCTGATCCTGGCCCTCGGCCTGACCGGCTGCAGCAGCGGCGGTGGCGGCCACAAGAGCAGCTCCGGCAGCTCCTCGCCTGACAGCGCGGCAGGTACCGACAGCGGTTCCGGTGGTTCTGGCGGGTCCGGCGACGGTTCGGGCGGTACTGGCGGAACCGGTGGCGGTACCGCAGGCACAGGCGGAACCGACGGAACAGGTGGCGGCACCGGTGGAATCGGCGGCGGTACGGGTGGTACAGGTGGGACCGGCGGCGGCACCGCAGGCACAGGTGGCACTGGCGGGACCGGAGGCACGGGTGGCGGCACCGGAGGAGGTGGCGGCACCGATCCGACCAATCCAACGGATCCGACCGACCCGACTACACCCACCACCACCCCGTTGGTCACCTCGACCCTGGTGTCCGACCTCGGCAGCACCATCAGCGGCGTCGGCGATGGTGTCAGCACCCTCAGCAGCGCGCTGGCCCCACTTCCAGTAGTCGGCGGTGTACTGCAAAGCGCGGTGAACACCAGCGGCAATGTGGTCGACACTGTAGGCGATGGCCTGACCAATGGCCTCGGCCAACTGGGTAGCGATCCACAGGCCTTGAGCAGGACCACGGCCATAGTCGGCAACGTGGTGACAGATATCGGCGGTGGCGTCTCGGACCTCAGCGGCAAACTGAGCACTGCGACCAGCAGCATTCCCCTGGTCGGCGGTGTGGTCACCAAAGTGGCCCCGGTGCTCGATGGCGTCGGCGACAAGGTCACCATGCTGGGCAACACCCTGACCGGCGTCACCAGCAGCGGTCCGTTGGGCTCGCTGACCAACAGTGTGGGCAACAATGCCCTGGTCCCGATAGTGACCCTGACCGAAGGCCTGACCGGCAAGGTGGCCAGCGCCACAGGCCTGAGCGCCCCGGTCGGCGGCCTGATCGACAAGGTGGCGACGACCGTCGACGGCCTGGGCGACAAGGTCACCGCCGTCGGTAACGGCAATCCATTGAGCAACACCCTGGGCGGCACCCTGAACAACGTCGCCACCACCCTTGGCAATACCGGTGGCCTGACCACGACCGCTCCGGGCACCGGTGGCGGAACTATCGGTGGCGCCGGCCTGCTGGAAACCGTCGGCGGCGCGGTGGTCAACCTGGGTAACGGCTTGAATGCCGGCAACACCAGCAGTGTGGTCAGTGCCGCGGGCGTAAGCACAGCCTCGGTCGGCAACGTAGTGGCCTCGGTGGGTGGCGCCCTGGGCGGCACCGGTGTGGCCAATGTCGGTACCACTGCACCACTGGCCGGTGTCGGCGCCACGGTCGGCGCAGCACTGAACCCGGTTACCAGTGCCGTCACTGGCCTGACCCAACAAGGAGGAGCCACAGCCGGAGTGGGCACACCCGTCGCCGGCCTGATCACTCAAGTAGGCAATACCGTCAGTGGCGCAGGCACCACCATCGCCGCCAGCGCTCCCAACCCTGTGGTCACCGCTGTCGGCCAGACCGTCAACACCCTGGGCGCTACCGTCGCCACGGTCGGGACCCTGGTCGACGGCGGCACCAGCGGCAGCGGGGCCACCGGCACCACCGGCGCGCTGGGCGGTGTGCTCGGTGGCTTGACCGGAGCCCTGGGCGGCAGCCGATAAGCGTTTTGCACCTGGCCGATTCGACGGCCCTACCTACAGCGCCTACGCTTGGTTGGAGACGAGGGATTCGATTGAGTCTCTCGTCTTTTTCTTGTCTGGAGCATGACGGTTGCAGTACTTGATCAAGGCCAAGACCCTGACAAGCGCCGCCGACTGAAGTACCTCTCGCGTTGCTGTGACTTGACCATGGAGTGTCCTATGCGCGCTTTGGCTCCCTTGTTGTTAGTCTCGCTTTGCTCATACGTCCACGCCGAAAACCTTCCCAGCTTTCTCAATAGCAACGAAACCATCCGCAACCTGCCGGTGCCCAACCTGCCGGCCGACGCCTATCGCCCCACGACCCCGGCGCCCAAGCTGGCGCCACCCACGGTGCCCCAGGCCCAGCCCCTGATGATGGGCACCACCATCAACGTCAGTACGGTGCAGATCGAAGGCGGCACCCTCTACCCGCTGAACGAGCTGGCGGAGATCTACAAGCCGCTGATCGGCCATGCAAGCACCCTGGGGCAACTGATCGAAGCCACCCGGCAAATCACCCGCCGCTACCAGCAGGATGGCTACCTGCTGTCCTACGCGTTCCTGCCGCAACAGAGCTTCGACCAGGGCACCGTGCGCGTGGTCCTGGTGGAGGGTTACATCAAGGACTATCAACTGCAGGGCGATATCGGCCCGGTCTCGGCCTACCTCGACAAACTGGTGGCAAAACTCAAGGCCGAACGGCCGCTGACCCGCAAGACCTTCGAGCACTACACCACCCTGATGAGCCGCATTCCCGGGGTCACCCTGCAAGCCCAGGTGCCGCCACCGGGAACCACCGACGGCGCGGCCTACCTGATTGCCCAGGCCAGCCGCAAACCCTTCACCAGCAGCCTCAGCACCACCGACGACAACCGCAATGGCCTGCAGGCCCTGCTGGCGGTCAGCAGCAACTCGCAGACCGCCATGGGCGAGCAGGTCACCCTCAGCGGCCTGTTCCCGCCGGGGGACGATCACGAGCACTACTACCGCCTGGACTACAACCAGTTTCTCAATGACGAAGGCACCCAACTGAGCCTGTACGGCACACGCTACCGCGCCGACCCGGGGACCAATGTGCAGCTCACCAACGGCCTCGAACTCAAGCCCCATCGGGAGAACGATCGCTACTCCATAGGCTTGAGCCACCCGGTGATCGCCGCGCCCAACGAGCTGCTGATCCTGGGTTCGCGCCTGTATGCGGTCAACGACAAGACCCGCTATCAAGTGGTGGGTTATCCGCAGAGCGTCGAACTGAAAACCAATATTCGCGCCCTGGCCTTCGAGGGCGACTGGCGCAAGGCCAATGAACGCCAACTGCGGATTCTCAGTGCCGGGGTGTACCAGGGGCTGGACGCCCTGGGCGCGAAAACCAACGACGACCTGTATGACCTGGACTTCTTCCGCGTGCGCCTGTCCGGCGTGCAGAGCGACAAGTTCTTCGACAACTGGCAAGGGGTGCTGTCGGCGGCCCTGTACTGGAGCCGCGACAACCTGCCCGACAGCGAACGCGCGGTGTTCGGCGGGCAGAACTTCGGCCGCGGTTACCCCGACGACCAGGCGTCCGGCGACAAGGGCTGGGGCGCGGCTTACGAGGTGAACTACAGCTTCAATCGCGACGGCCGCTGGTTGCGCATCCTCCAGCCATACGTGGTTCTGGATCGCTCGCGCACATGGTTCAACGAACTGCCGGTCAAGGACAACAGCCTGTCATCGGCCGCCGTCGGCCTGCGCTTTGGCGACGCCAAGTACTACAACATCTCCCTCGAAGCGGCCAAGCCTATGTCCGATGAAGCGCTGGACACCCACAACCGCCGCCCGCGCTACACCCTGAGTTTCAGCTACCAGCTGTAAGAAGCCCCTCAAGCCAAACGAAAACGACCCGCTCGGAGGCGGGTCGTCTTGTTCAGGCGAGCATCAGAAGTCGTAGCGCACCTTGACGGTGAAGGTGTCGGCAGAGAAGTCGGTCTTGGTCAGGTAGTTGTACGAGCCGCCCACACTCCAGGCACCGACGCGATAGGTCGCGCCCAGGCTCGTTTCATAACTGTCGCGTACCGGCGATGCACCGCTGGTGGTGAATGGCGTGCCGCCCAGGACAAAGGTCGAGGTGGTGTTGGCCCTGTCAGCGATGAAGTCGTGCCAGGCCATGACCCTGGCTTCCGGCTCCAGGCTGCCCCGGCCCAGATCGAACGCGGCGGCCAGGCGCGCGCCGATGCCCAGCTCGCCCACTTCATAACGCTGGCTGGCGACATTCAAGGCCGCCGAGCTGCCTTTTTCCCGGTACGAATCGATCGTCACCTTGGCGTAACGGGCGCCGATCTGCGGTTCGAGCAGCAGGTGCCGATCGAGACGCCAGCTGTAGCCGGCCAGGGCATTGACGCCGAAGATTTCACTGTCGTAATCGCCCTTGGCGCGGGTGCCGGCGACGTAGCGTTTGGACTCGTTGTCGTTCCAGCCGTACATCAACGAAGCGTCGACGAAGAAGTTGTCGTGGCTCCAGTCGCCATACAAAGTCAGCGCATGGCCGGTGACATCGGTCTTGTTGCCACTGGAGGATTTCACATCGCTGTCCAGGTAGCTGTAGGCCAGGCCCAGTGTGGTGTCGGCGTTGAACTGGCCATCGGCACCCACGGCGATCCCGTGGCTGTTGGCGTCATAGCCCTCGACGCCCTTGCGGCTGTCCTGGTCGGCGTCACTGGACAGCGCCTGGAGCCACACGCCCTTCTCGGCCAGCACGTCGCCCGAAGACAAGCCATTGCGAGTGCTGCTGGAGCGGTTGGTGATCACGTTGTTGACCAGGCTCTGGCCGTTGGTGGCGGCATGGATCACCCCACGGCTGACATCCGGGCCCAGGGTTTCGGAGAGCCTGGCCAGTTCGGCATCCGAGGAGGCCGCGGCAAAGGCGCGGAACACCGGATCGCTTTCATCGAGCCGGGTCATCAGGCTGTTCGCCAGCGGCTTGATGGCGTTCGCGGCGTTCTGCGAGCCGTCCGCTTTGATGATGTTCTCCTCGACCACCGCCGCGTTCTTGGTGGTGACCAGCGCCTTCAGGTCATTGCCTTCGATGCCGAAGCTTTTGACTTCCAGCAACGCGGACGATGACACCACATTGGCGTTCTGCGGATCTTCCCAGCTGCCGGTGTTGATCAGGGTGTAGCGGGTGCCATCGGCGCCGGTACGGAAATCGTTGGAGCGCGCCGCCAGCTCGACACGGCTGCCTTCGCTGAAATAGGTAGCGCCCGTGACCTTGAGGATCGGCGTCGTCGGGTTGGTATCCTTGTCCAGCAGCAAGCGCAGGATGGCGCTCGAAGAGTCCAGGTCGAGGCCGCCATCGATAGTGGTTTGCGGCCGCAGCAGCGTCAGGCGGCCGCCATCGATGTCCACGTAGCCGGCACTAATGGTCGAGCCGTCGAAGGTCACATCGCCTTTGACCAGCACACCGGAAAGCCCGAGCAGATCGCCTTTGACCTGACCGCCATGCCAGTAGAAATAAGTGTTCTTCTGATCTGCCTGGATCGCTGCCGTACCGCCCTCGATGAGGCCCGCGGTCTGGGTGATGGAAAACAGCGGGTTATTGGCGAAGCTGATCACATGGATGCCGATAGCATCGGCCGAAATAGTGCCGCTGTTGTTGATATGGCTGCCTGAAACCCCGGTGAAGGTCGAGTCTTCAATCTCGATGCCCTTGGCATTTTTCCCTCGGGCGGTAATGGTCCCGCTGTTGTCGATACCAGACAGCTTGGAAAACACCAGCAGGCCATAGGCGTCATCCCCATTGACCGAGATCGTCCCCTTGTTGACGACCTGGCCGGCGATGTTCGACAGATAGAGGTCCACGCCCGCGGCGCTCGCGGCCGACACGGAAATATCGCCTTCGTTGATCAGGTTGCCACCGATCCTGTCGAGGGAATGCAGGATGCCGCTCGGCGTGGCGGACGCGTCCAGGCCCGCGATCCTGACCGAACCGCGGTTGATGAAATCGCCGGTAAAAGTCGAAGCGGTCGACGCCAAGGAAGAGAAGAACAACCCGGCCTGGGCCGAACCGCTGCTGAGGTTGACCGCCCCCTCATTGATAAAACGGCCCTGGACCCTCACCCCCCTGAAATCCGCGCCGGTGTTCTGCGAGGTCCCGCTCAGCCGCACATTGTCGAAGGTCTGCAGGGTGCTGCTCAAGGCACCGCCACCGAGGTCGTAGTTCAGGTCCGCCGCCATCGACGATGGTGCATGGGTCGCGGCGGCAGCCACAGAGAGCGCCAACAACGAGCGGCGCAGGAATGAAGTATTCAAGGAGATATCCCTTCCAGAAACGCGGACGACAGGTTTCAGCAGGCGCGCCGGTGTCTTTCAGGCATCCCTACCGGCTTGTCGGTAAACGCCCGGACAAGCGGCGGCAAATGTACATGAGCCATCATTGTGACACCATCAAAAAGTCAAACTGACAGCGCCAAAAACCGGGCACTTGGAAGGGCGGGAAGGTTCAGGGATTGACCAGGTGGATGCGTGGCTCTGGGAACAGGGTGTTCAGGGTTTCCAGCAGGCGCACGTGGTAGATGGGTTTGCGGAACAGGTCCAGCACTTGTAGGCGCAGCAGGTCGCTGACGTCATCCATGTCGGCATGACCCGAGGTGACGATCACCGGCAGGTGTTGGCGGGACGTGTGATCGCGCAGGCGCCTGATCAGCGACAGGCCACTCTCCTCCGGCATGCGCAGGTCGGTGATGACCAGCGCGATGTCCGGGTGTTGAGTGAGATGGGCCAGGGCGAGCTTGACCGAGGTCGCGGTGAAGCAGCAGAAGCCTTCGCCTTCCAGCAACTCGGCCAGCTCGAGCAGAGCGTCCTCTTCATCGTCCACGAGAAGAAGCTGCTGGCGTGGAAACGAAGAGGAGCTCATGGGCAATACCTGGAAAGTGACTTGCGTACTGAGGGTATCGACGCCTCGATAAAGCCTTGAGGACCTGTGTTACGGGCTACTAGGAGCAGCAGCGGTAGTGTCGCCCTCCAACGCTCCTTGCAGGGTCGTGAAGGTGTTGGTGATAGCGCTCGAAATGTCGGGTACGAATGCCGCGATGGCCACGGCCACCATGCCGGCGATAAGTGCGTATTCGATCCCTGACGCCCCCTCGTTGTTCTTGAGGAAACGCAGGAGCCGGGAGGCCAGAAGGGTGATCCATTGGGTAGCGAGAATGAAGAACATCTAATTTCTCCTCAATGCATCGGGTGTTGCAGCGTTGCAACATGATTCCCCTGTGCCACCACAGCATTGTCAACAAACTTCCAGCCAACAACTGTAAGAACTAATTAATCATTAAGTATTAGTTCGTCCCTTTGACGTCAAAAAAACGCGACATCGGACAGAGGTGAGGATGAACCAAGTTATTTTCTCAGCAGTAATGGCGTTTTGTTGCAGCTGTTCTACCTTCAAATAGCGAAATAGTTGCATGTTCATAGCTGCCTGATTGCGAAATTGGCTCGTTGGAATTTGCGAGCCGGTGATGCAGCGGGAAAGGGAGAGCCGTCATGAACAGTCGTATCACTATGGGGTTGGCTGGGGTGTTTCTGGTAGGGGCCCTGATTGCCGGTTACTGGGGTGTGGCATTGAGTCGTCGGCCCGCAGCGGAGCCTGTAGCGCAGCCTTCCCCCGCCATCGTGCAAACCGTCACTGCTTCCGCCGAAGATGCGACCCGCCAGCCCGTCGCGGTGCTGGTACGCGACATACCTCCGTTCGTTCCCATCAAGGCCGCCGATGTCGCTCTGGAGCGGCTGCGCACCGCCCCCGCCGGTAGCCTCAAAAGCCTCGATCAGGTCATCGGACGCATCCCGTGGCGGGCGCTGTCGGCGGGGACCTGGCTGAGCGAAGAAAGCTTCGAAGCCGGTGGCAGCGTGGCCCGCATGATCCGTCCCGATGAGCGCGCCCTGGCCGTCGCGGTAGACGAAGTCATAGGCGCCAGCGGGCAACTGAGCCCTGGCGACTACGTCGATGTGCTGCTGTTCCTGCGCCAGGACAGCAATAACCTGCTGCCCTCGGCCCAGGTCGTGGTGCCGGCCCTGCGGGTGCTTGGCATCGGCGAGCAACTGGGCCTGACCAACGATGGCAAGCCGGGTTCGCCGCCCGCGAGTCCCGAGGAAAAACTCAAGCAGGATCAGCGTCGCCTGAACGCGCGCAGTGTGTTGCTGGCCGTCCCGGAACCCTTGTTGAGCCGCTTGATGCTCGCGGCTCAAGCCGGCGTTCTGCGCCTGGCGGTACGCAGCGCCGACGAGAAACGCCTGGCGCATTACTGGGCGGGCAAAAAAAGCGCGTCGAAGCAGCTGCAAAACCTCGACAGGTCGTTGATCCAGTTCAACCAGCTGGCCCTGTCCACACCCCCTCCCTCCAGCGCCAGAACATTCGACGCCGCAGCGCGTCGTGCCCAGATAGAAGTCATACGCGGCATCGAAGCGAGCCAACAAACTCCCTGATCATGCAAGGACACTTCTTCATGTCCAATGATTGCCAGCCCCTGTGCAAAGGCCTGATCCGGGCCCTGATGTCGAGCGGTATGCCTGTCCAGGGCGACGTACCGCCGCGCGACCACGACCCGGACGGGTACGCCCTGGAAAACCGCAACTTCAATCAACGCAGTGGGCTATCGCAATGAGTCAGAACCTGAGCCAGACCTTCCTCGCGATCACCCGCAACGGCACCGACCTGGAATGGTTGCAAGGTGCCCTGGCGCCACTCGGGCAGGTGGTCAGCGCAGGCAGCGGCAGCCTCGACGAGTTGCTGGCGCTGGTGGATGTGACGTGCGCCAGCCTGGTCTTCGTCGGCCTCGATCGCGAGCATGTGGTCACCCAGGCGGCGCTGATCGAAGGCGCGCTGGAGGCCAAGCCGATGCTGGCCATCGTCGCCCTGGGCGACGGCATGGACAACCAACTGGTACTCAACGCCATGCGCGCCGGGGCCCGCGACTTCGTGGCCTACGGCTCGCGCTCCAGCGAGGTGGCCGGCCTGGTGCGGCGCCTGGGCAAACGCCTGCCCCAGGTCACGCCGAGCACCCAGCTCGGCGGCCTGACCGTGCTCTACGGCACCCAGAGCGATGCCGATGGCGCCCTGCTCGCCAGCCACCTGGCACTGGTGGTACAGAAGAGCGGCCAGCAGACCCTGTTGCTCGACCTCGGCCTGCCGCGCGGCGACAGCCTGGCGCTGCTGGGGCTGGAAAGCTCGTTCCACTTCGGCGATGCCCTGCGCCATCTGCGGCGCCTGGATACGACCCTGATCGACAGTGCCTTCACCAGCACCGAGGCCGGGCTGCGGATCCTGGCCTATGCCGGCCATGACGAGCCGCTGGAGCGCACCAGCGCCGCCGAGTTGTACATGCTGCTCAGCGCCCTGCGCCAGCACTTCCAGCACATAGTAGTGAACCTCACCGGACAACCGGACAGCGAAGCCCTGCGCACCTTCGTCGGCCATTGCGACAAGTTGCTCTGGTACACCGACCAGAGCGTGCTCGACTGCCGCCGCAACCTGGCGGTGCTCAACCTCTGGCGCGAAAAAGGCATGAAGCTGGAACACGCGCGCCTGCTGCTCGACCGCTACCTGCGTGGGGTCGCGCCAGATGCGGAAACCCTGGGCAAGACCTTTGCCCTGGAAGTGATCGCGGTCCTGGCCTACAGCCCCGAGGTGCGTCTCAACGCGAAAAACCAGGGCGTCACGCTGTTCGAACTGGCCCCCCGCGAAGGCCTGACCCAAGCCCTGAAGACCCTCGGCGAACGCCTGGCCAGACGCTCCGAAGGACTGCCCACGGCAAGACCCGGCTGGTTCGAGCGCCTCAGGGGAAGTCGATGAGCGGAGAAAAACTGTTCGGCGCCCAGTCCCACAGCCCGGTCGGCAACACCGATCACGAGGGCCTGAAACTGGTGCTGCATCGCTATGTCATCGACGCCATCGAAGAGTCGGGGAAAAACCTCCTGGAAGGTTCGCGCCAGGCGCTGGCGCGCTTCATCACCGACAAGGTGGCCGAGTACGTCTCCCGCCTGCACCTGGCCATTTCCCGCTATGAAATGGAGCGCCTGGCCGAGGAACTGGTGGATGAACTCACCGGCTTCGGGCCGCTGGAAGTCTTGTTGCGCGACCCCGCGGTGACCGAGATCCTGGTCAACGGCCCGCACCGGGTGTTCGTCGAGCGCGATGGCGTGCTGCACCAGAGCGACCTGCGTTTCATCGACGCGCACCATGTGGAGCGGGTCATGCAACGCATCCTCGCGCCCCTGGGCCGACGCCTCGACGAATCCTCGCCCATGGTCGATGCACGAATGCCCGACGGCAGCCGGGTCAACGCGATCATCCCGCCGATTGCCCTGGATGGTCCCTGCCTGTCGATCCGCAAATTCCGCAAGGACATGCTCAAGAGCAGCGACCTGATGGCCATGCAGACCATCGACCAGGCGATCTTCGAATTCGTCCAGGAGGCCGTGGGCAAGCGTTGCAACATCCTGATCAGCGGCGGCACCGGCACCGGCAAGACCACCCTGCTGAATATTCTCAGCCAGTTGATCAACCCTCACGAACGCCTGGTGACCATCGAGGACGTGGCCGAACTGCAACTGGGCCATCCCCATGTGGTGCGCCTGGAAACCCGCCCGCCGAACGCCGAAGGGCATGGCGAGGTCAAGGCCAGCGACCTGATCCGCAACGCCCTGCGCATGCGCCCGGACCGGATCATCCTCGGCGAGATCCGTGGCGTCGAAGTGCTCGATGTGCTGACGGCGATGAACACCGGCCACGACGGTTCCATGAGCACCGTGCACGCCAACAATGCCCAGGATGCCCTGCTGCGCCTGGAAACCCTGGTGGGCCTGACCGGGCGCCAGGTGGCCGAACGCACCCTGCGGCAGATGATCTGCGCGGCCCTGGACGTGGTGATTCAACTGACGCGCCTGCCCGATGGCCGGCGCTGCGTCAGCGAGGTGGTGGAAGTGGTCGGCGTGCGCGAGAACATTTACGTCACCAACACCCTGTTCCGTCTGAACCGACGTAGCGGTTTCGGCTTTCTGCGCGAAGCGGCCAACCCCGCTGGCGACAAGCTGCGACGCGACGCCGACCTGCCTGTCAACTGAGCCTGGGAGCGCCATCGCATGCTAGGTCCCGTGCTGCTTGCCCTCCTGTGCCTGACCCTGCTGGGGCTGTCGGGCTGGATGTTCTACAGCGGCCTGCGCCAGGCCCGCACCGCCCGGGTGCTCGACCGTCTGGCTCAGGGGCAACCGCAACCAAGCCTGGAAAAGACCTCCTGGAACCGGCTCGAAAGGGCCTTTCTGCGCGCCGGCCTCGGTCGTCCCACCGAACGCCTGGGGTTATGGCTGGTGGTCTGGGCGCTGGGCTGCATGCTCGGGTATGGGCTGGGCAAATGGCCGGGGCTGCTCGCCCTGCTCGTCGCACCGCCGCTGCTGCTGCGCCTGTACATCAGCTGGCTGTACCGACGGCGCCTCAAGCGCATGATCGAACAGCTGCCGCCATTGCTCGACCATGCCGTGCGCAGCCTCAAGTCGGGACGCACCCTGGCCGACGCGGTGCTGGGCGGCATCGAAGCCGCCGACAATCCGTTGCAGCACGCCATGGGCCGGGTCCGGCGCAACGTGCAGCTGGGGGTCAACCTGCCGGATGCGGTGGCGGACTTCGCCGAACTGTACGAGCGCGATGAACTACGCCTGTTCGCCCTCGGGCTCAAGGTCAACCACCGCTATGGCGGCAATGCCAGCGAGCTGCTGGAAAACCTGATCAAACTGATCCGCGAACGCGACCAGGCCGCCCGGCAACTGCGCGCGATGACCGGCGAAACCCGTATCACCGCGATAGTCCTCGCGGCCCTGCCGGTGTCACTGGCCGGCTATTTCCTGATAGCCAACCCGACCTACCTGATGAGCATGTGGAACCAGAGCGGGGGCCGGATGATGCTGCTGCTCGCCTTCGGTTTGCAGGTCGTCGGTTGCGCGGCGCTCTGGCGCATGCTGCGGAGTGTTTGACATGGCAGCCTTGCTGATCAGTGCCCTGTTGTTTCTCGCCGCCATGCTGCTGATGCTCAGCAGCTTGCTGGAACAGCGTCGGCGAACCCGTCAGGTGACCGAGCGCCTGCAGGGGCAACTGGCGCGCGACAACAGGCTCGGCAACTGGCTGCACCTGCTGGGCGACAGCAGGATCGGCCAGCATGCGGTCAGGCTCGACAATGAAACCCAATTGCTGCTCAACCGACTGGGCTGGCGCAGCGCGCGGCAACGCTCGCTGTTCGCCGCCTGCCAGATCGGCGTACCGATTCTCGCCCTGGGCCTGACCCTGGTGATCCAGGGGGTGTTTTTCCCGGCGGCGAAAAACCACTGGGTCGCCCCGGTGTTCGCCCTGAGCATCGGCTACCTGTTGCCCAAGCGTCTGTTGGCCATGGCCGCCAGCAGACGGCAGAAACAACTGGCGGTCGATATCTCCACCTTCATTCCCCTGGTGCGCATCCTGTTCGAGTCGGGCATGGCAGTGGAACAGGCCCTGCGGGTGTTGAGCAAGGACGCGCAGAAACTGCTGCCGGCCCTGACCCAGGAGCTGCGCATGGTGCTGGCCCGGGTGGACTCGGGCCTGGAACTGGGGGAAGAACTGAACAAGTCCGCGCGGCTGCTGGCCGTCGATGAGTTCACCGACACCTGCGTGATCCTTCAGCAACTGATCCACCAGGGCGGTGGGGCGATGAAGTCGTTGCAGTCGCTCAAGCTGCTGCTCGATGACCGGCGCCTGACGCGCCTGCAGGAATACATCTCGAAGATGTCGGCGAAAATGTCCGTCGTGATGATGCTGTTTCTCTTCCCGGCGTTACTGATCGTCCTCGCCGGACCTGGCGTCAGCGCCATTGCCCGGGCGTTCGCCCAATAGAGAGAAGGAAGCAGCGGCTCACACTGAATGGCAAAAGCCGGCATGCATGACGCAGCAAACCCTCGGTGCCGGGGTTTGCTGCGCGTTGGAAGGCGTCAGTGTGCGGTCACGCGCTGGCGCAACCCCGAGTTGCTGGGTGCCAGCGCCAATGCCAGTTGGGTGCGGTTGTGCATATGGGTCAGGCGCAGCACCTGGGACACGTAGAGCTTCACGGTGTTTTCCGTGATCCCCAGTTCACAGGCGATCTGGTAGTTGGTCTGCCCCTTGCCGACCAGGCGGGCCACATCCAGTTGCCGGGGCGACAGCTGGCTGAAGATCGCCGGGATTTCGATCTGCTCCACCTCGCCGCCGCCCTGCTCCGACTCCTGCGTCGTCGGTGGTGCGAGTGGTGCGCGACGCACTTTGTCCAGGTCCTGGTAAAGGTCGTCGATGGATTCGGAAAGGAACTGCAGCTTCTGGTTCAGATGCCCCAGCTGCAGGTTTTTCTGCCGCTCCTGCAACGCCGCCTCCTGGCGTTGCAGGCCAGCAAGCAGCTCATCGAGGTCGATCGGTTTCTGGTAGTAGTCGGCGATGCCGGCGCGCAGGGCCTTGATCACATCCTGCTTGTCGGCCTGGCCGGTGAGCATGATGGCTTCGAAGACCCGATGCTTGCCGGCGATACGCTGCAGTTCCTGCACCAGTTGGATGCCATCGAGATCGGGCATGTGCAGGTCGCACAGTACCAGGCCGATTTCGCCATCTTCATTGAACTGCTGGATCGCCTGACGGCTGGACTCACAAGGGACACAGCGATAACCGCTGCCTTCAAGAAACTCGCAAAGCTCTTCGACTATCAGCGACTGGTCGTCGACCACCAGTACTTTGATGCGGGATATAAGCTTGTTCACGCGCAACTCCATGCCTGGCAAGCCCAAGACGAATGATCCTGCCCTGCCGCGTCCACCTCGGGCAGGTACAGAATAAACGTAGACTACTTTCCGACTATGTACATAGAGATAGATGGCACGACGACTAGCGGGTCCACAGCAGGGTCAGGGCCATGCCGATAAGGACAAAAGGGGCAAAGGCATAGGTTTGCCCCTGCCGCGGATCGAGGTGGCGCAAGGACCTTGCCAGCGGTTGGTCGACAGCGGGCAACAGCCTGGGTGCGAGCAGCCACCACAGGCCGCTGGCCAACGCGGCACCGATGAAGGTCCCCAGCAGGTGCAAAGGGTCGGACGCCAGCCCCAGGGCCGCCAGGAGCTTCACGTCGCCGCCGCCCATCCGGCCCAGCACATAGCCCGGCACGGTCAGCAGCAACGCCAGCAACAGCGCCTTGCCCCCTTGCATCGCGTCGGCGCCCAGCCAGGTGTTGCCCGCCCACAGCAAGTACCCCAGCGCCAGCAGCGCGACACCCAGGGTCAAGCCGTTGGCGAGATGACGCTGGCGGATATCCTGCACCGCGCACAGCCCCAGCCAGCCCAATAGAATCCAATGCTGCATCGGTTAAAAAACATCCCTTCTGGCTGAATGACTCTATGCTGACATGACCTACTAGCAGTCAGGGTAGACGCCGCCGTGAAAGTGAACCTGCCTGGAAAACAAAAAGGTGCCGTGGCCATCGAATTCGCCATGGTCTTCATCATCTTTTTCGCCGTGTTTTATGGCCTGGTCAGCTACAGCGTGCCGCTATTGATGGTGCAGTCCTTCAACAAGGCGACTGCCGAAGCAGTGCGGCGCAGCGTCGCCCTGGACCCCAGTATGCCCGGTTATGACGCCGCCCTGATAGCACGCGCGAAGAACACCTTGCGCGAGCAACTGACCTGGATTCCGGAGGCCTTCGACTTCGACGCCAACAGCGCCAGCGATGCCACCGTGACTTACGCCGGCGGCCTGCTCACGGTGCGGGTCCACTACTCCACCGACAAGCTCAGACAGGTCATCCCCTTCCTGGTGCTGCCGGGCCTGGGCAGCGTGCCCGCCCTGCCAGCGAACCTCAGCGCTCAGTCGAGTCTGCAATTTTGAGCTCGGGCGACAAACTGCTCGGGCGTTTTCTCGGCCGAACGACGCCCCAGGCGCTTCCTCCCGCGCCGCCCCTGGCCACGCCCGGGGTCGGCCTGCTGGTGCACCTGGATCACAACGCCCAGGTGCTGCAAATGACCGGCCCGCTGCGCCATGCCCTGGCTCAGCCGCCGTCCGCCGAAGGGCCGGCGCCACTGCTGGATTACCTGCTGGCCCACAGTGCGCTGAGTGTCGAAGGCAACCCTGGCGACTGGCAAGGACAGGTGCTCGACCTGGACTTCCATGGCGCCAGCGGGCAAATCCTGCACCTGCGCGGCTGGGTGCAACCCTCCACCCAAGGCTGGCTCCTGCACCTGCTGGACATCGGCGACCTGTTGCTGGAACGCCAACAGGCGCAGCAACGCCAGGACTGCCAGCAGTTCGCCGCGCAGATCAGCGAACAACTGCGCCTGTGCAGCCTCTTCCGCCTGCCCGAGGTACTGCATGAGCAACTCCATGCCCTGGCCCAGCACTGGCATATCCCCTGCCTCGCCCTGGCGCTGCTCGACGACCAGGAGCAGGGCTGGCACATCCATGGCTTGTATCAGGCCTCCGACGCACCGCAGCTGTGGCACAAGGGCCAGGTCCTGGGCACCGGGCTGGACAGCCTGAACGGCAATGCCCCGCAAGCGCTGAGCTTCACTCAAGGCCTCGGCGACTATCCGCGCCTGCAACGGGCGTTCGGCAACAGCGAGGGCTTTGTCGTGCCCTTTCGCGACGATCACGGCGTCGCGGCCTGGCTGCTCTGCGGTTTCTACCCGGTGCGCCAGCTGGCGCCGCAGTTGAGCGAACGGGATTGGCTGCAATTGAGCGCCGCCCTGGCCGGGCCCTTGCTCGGACGCCTGCGCGAACAGCAGCACCATCACCAACTGGAGCGCCTGGAGGCCTTGCAAGGTTTGCTCGGCACCGGTTGGTGGGAGCTGTTCCCGCAGGACAACGAGATCCAGCTGGCGCCGCAACTGGCCCTCAACCTGCTGCTGGAACCACAGACCCGGCGCTTGTCGCTGCAAGCCTGGCTGGCCTTGATCCACCCCGCCGATCGCCAGGAGCTGAGCAGTCGCCTGCAGGAGTTGCGACAGGGCAAATCCCTGCTGCTCTGCGTACGCTTGCAGCGGGCCGACCCGCAGCTGCCAGCCATCTGGTACCGCCTGCAGGGGCAGGCCCTGGGCATTGGCCAGAACCAGCGTTTTGTCGGCTTCATGCTGGATATCAGCGACATCAAGAACCAGGAACAACAGGCGGCCGCGGCCCACGCCCGGCTGGACAACCTGATCGCCCATTCGCCGGCGGTGATCTATGTCCAGCGCTATGTCGAGGGCGCGCTGCAGCCGACCTTTTTCAGCGACAGCCTGCAGCCACTGCTCGGCTGGAGCCTGAGCGACTGCAACGACGGCGCCCTGGCGGAACGGGTGCATGCCGACGACCGCGACCGCTACTTCGAGCGCAACCGGCAACTGCTGCGCGAAGGAGCGGTGCGCAGCCGCTATCGCCTGCTCGACAGCCGTGGCGAATACCACTGGGTACTCGACGAAGCCAGGCTGCTGCGCGATGACCTGGGCATGCCGGTCGAGGCCGTCGGCCTGTGGCTGGACGTCACCGACGCCACCCTGGCCGCCGAGCAGATCCGACTCAGCGAGGAGCGCTACCGGATCCTGGTGGAAGACTCCCCGGCGATGATCTGCCGCTACCTGCCCGACCTGACCCTGACCTTCGGCAACCGGCCCCTGGCGACCTACCTGGAATGCCCGCCCGAACAACTGGCCGGGGCCAACCTCGGTGACTGGCTGTCCGCCGAACAACACACCGCCTTCGTGCAACGCATCCGCCAGCTGACCCCGGAATTTCCGGTCAGCACCGCGGAAATCAACCTGCAACTGCCGGGGCGCGAACATGCCTGGTGGGTCTGGTCCGATCGCGGGGTGTTCGACGCGCAAGGGCGCCTGCGGGAGATCCAGGCCGTCGGCCGCGACAACACCGAAGTCCGCCGCTCCCAGCTGCAACTGATGCAAAGCGCGAAGATGGCCACCCTGGGTGAAATGGCCACCGGGCTGGCCCATGAAATCAACCAGCCGCTGAATGTCATGCGCATGGCCATCGTCAACGTGCTCAAGCGCCTGAACAACGGCGACGTGCAGCTCGACTACCTGCAGGACAAGCTCAAACGCATCGATGCCCAGGTCCAGCGGGCCGGCCGGGTGGTGGACCATATGCGGGTGTTTGGCCGCAGCTCGGAGATCGAGCAACAACCTTTCGACCCGGCCCAGGCCGTGGAAGGCTGCCTGTCGCTGCTGGCCGACGGCATGCGCGGCAAGGGCGTTGAATTGCGTATCGCGCCAATCGACTTCAAGGTGCAGGTCCGGGGCCATGTCGATCAGCTTGAGCAAGTCTTGATCAACCTGCTGGTCAATGCCCGGGATGCGCTGCTCGGCCGGCGCGAGCAGGATCCGGACGTGCGGCCCTGGATCGAGATACGCGCCGAACATGACCCACAGCGGGTGCGGCTGCTGGTCGAAGACAATGCCGGCGGCATTGACCTGCGCCTGCTGGGGCGCATCTTCGAGCCCTTCTTTACCACCAAGCCGGTCGGCGTGGGCACCGGGCTCGGGCTCTCGGTGAGCTACGGCATAGTCGAAAATATGGGCGGCCGCCTGAGCGTCAGCAACACCGACGAAGGCGCCTGTTTCTGCATCGAGCTGCCGCTGGTACAGAGCGATCAGAGCACCAGATAAGCCCGCCCGGCCTGGCCGCAACTGAGGTTGGCGCCCACCTCGACCTTAGCCAGATCGATGCCCAGCACCGCCAGGACATTGTTCAACAGCGGGTCCAGCAAGGGGCCGAGCAAGGCACCGATAGCGGTGGCCAGCAGGCTGACCACGCTGTTCAATGCCGTCAGCAAGGTATTGAGCACCACGCCGAGCAGACTGCCGATGGTGGGCGAATGCGGAGTCAGAGAGATGCCGGTCAGCGACTCGCGCAGGCTGCTGACCACATTGGACGCGGTCACGCTGTGCCAATCGTCGTCTGCCAGTTCCTGCTTCATTTTCGGTGGATTGATAAAGGTGAAATTCGGCTCGTGGGTGCCGGCGATCGAGGTATCGATCATCAACTCGCTACCACCGCCGGCAAACGAGACGCGCGCCCCGCAAGGGCCAAACAGCCCCTGGCAGGTCCTCGCGCCGATATCCACCAGCGGCAAGGGGCTCACGCTGACCTGAGCGGTCGAAGACGTCCAGTTGCTCGCGTCCACCCGACCGACCTTGAGTTTGACCGCGGAGGTGGTGGTGTCGACGGAAAGGCTGTTGTCGCTGTCGCTGACGCAGGTATAGCCGGTGACATGGCTATCGCCGGCCGCCACTTCGAGGCTGACATCCAGGTTCGCGCCGTTCGGCAGGATCATCAGGTCGGTCTTTACGCAGGGGCCGCCGAGCACACAGCTGAGATTGGCGCTGAGTACCGTATTGAGGGTGACCACCACCGGCGACAGCAAGGTATTCACCGCCTGCAACACGCTGTTGATCAGCGAGAGATCCACCGTCAGCAATGCACGCACCTGAGCGGTACGCACATAGATGCGATTGGGCCCCAGCGGGTCGGCGGCGGCCAGCTCAGGGTTGCCGATGGCGAACTCGGGAGGCGACACGATCTTGACCCGGGTGGTGACGCCCGCCAGCCCCAACACATTCACCGGCAGCGTGACAGCCGCGGCGCTCTGGCTGCTGGCCAGTTGCAGGAATGCCTCGACCAGGCTCAGCAACTGGACGTTGGCATCCAGCCCGGAGTCCGCGGTGCCGGTCTGCAACTTCAACAGCTCACCCAGTTTCACCGGAACGGTATTGATGGCAGCGGCCTTGATGCTGCCCAGGGCCGTCAGGACCTCGGCGGTGGCGCCGTTCTTCTGGGCCACGGCGATGCTGGTCTGGATCAGTTGGGTCACGTTGGTATCGACGCCGAGCAGTTCACTGTAGTTTCCGGCGCTCACATCCAGGTCGATGGCCAGCTGATTCAGGTAACTCAACAGGCTGATGTCGGTATCGACCAGGCCTTGCCAACCGAGCAGGCTGACATTGATCGCACTACCCGCGAGGCCGCCGAGGGTCCCGTTCAACAGGTTGAGATCGACCAGCGTGCTGCGAATCGTCAATTGCGCCAGCGGCGGCTTGGGTTGGGCTGCTACAGCCGAGGCACTCAATGAGGTCGTGGCGCTGACGGGATTGTCGGAAAACAGATTGGCAATACCAACGGCGATACTGGTGCGCACCGAGTCATCACTGACAACCACCTGGATGGCGCTGGCCAAGCTGGCGTTGGGGCTGAAGGTGCGCAGGTTGTCGGCACCGGTCTGTAGCGAGCCGCAGGTGGCTGTCAGTGGTCTGTCGGCTGCCACCACAAATCCGTTGCGCTCCGCGCTTTCGCGCGCGAACGCCGCTGCGCTACTCCCCGCCAGACAATTACCGCCCCGCGCCACCGCTTCCAGCGCGGCGTTATCGGCCACCCGCTGCAACTTTCGCTGCTCTAGATAAAGGCTTCCACTGTCGACAACCACCAGCGAGCACAACACCGCCGTGCTCAGCGCCAGCGCCCCTATCAGACCAATAGCGCCACGCTGCCGAGCCGGTCCGGAAAACTGCGTGCGGGAAGACATGGAGCACTCCTTTGCCGGCGCACTGCCGGGCGCAACCTCCGCTGGGTGAAAGGAGTGTAGTCAAGGCTGCAACACAACGCTGGCGACTTGCCAGCGCTGTGTTTGGGAAGTGAGCCATGTGAAGCGAGGGCCCGTGCAGCCCACGCCCCGTTGCGCAAATGCAGCGACTTATTTGGGCGGATAGTTCGCCAGGATCCGGCCGACCGTCTCCCTGATCGCCGAGCTGCGATCAGCGGGTTTCGGCGTGCTGCTGAGTATCTGCTCGTCGCTGCCGCGCCACACCAGCTTGCCGTCCTTGCCATCGAGCAGGTCGATCTGGATGGTGGCGACCTTGTAGGTGATGTTGCGGGTTTCGTTGTACATCGGCGCGCCCCAGTAGCCGTTCCACGGGCCACCCCAGCCGCCGCCGTAATTGGTGGTGACCTGCTGCTGGCGGTTCTCGACGATCAGGTAAGTCTGAACGTTGAGATCAGCCTTTTTGCCCGCTGCGGCCGGACGCAGGCCGCGCTGGTCCAGTTGGTCGCTGACCGCCTGGCGGATGCGCTGTTCGGTCAGGTCGCTCTTGATCCGCGGATCGTCGGGGCGGTATTGCAGGGCGGGTTCCTTGAAGCTCCAGCTGCGATAGGCAGCGAAGTCGCGACTGGCATCGAAGTCATGGTTGACCTGGTTGGCGGCGCAGGCGCTGAGCAGCGCGGCCAGGGCCAGTGAAGCAAGAGGGCGGAACATGATGTTTCTCCAGAAGAGCAAATGCACCTGAAGGGATGTCGCTAGGGTCTGTACGAAAAGTCGGCGAGCGAAGGTCAGGCAAGCCTGTTTTTAACCCAGTCCAGCGTGCAGCTTCGTACAGAGCCTAACTAGGAGGATACGCCGCCATGGCCTTTTCCACAGCCTCGCGCAACGCATCGGCGCGCTCGCTCAGGCTGCCCTGGCTCGAGGTTTCCGCGCTGGCGCTCCACACCGGCTGGCCACTGCTAGCGTCGAACAGATTGACCCGTACCACCACGACTTCCACCTCGTAGGTACGCACCACCGGCACTGTGTTGTACATGCCGTAGCCGGGGCCGTAGCGGTTGTAGCCATAACCTCCGTAACCGTAGCCGTAGTCGTCCTGCACCTGGCGCAGGCGCTTTTCCAGGTGCAGGTCGGCGCTGACCCACAGGTCCGCCGGGCGGTTGTCGTGCAGCGGGCGCAGGCCGCGCTGGTCGAGGGCGTTGCTGACCGCCTCGGCGACCTGCGCCGAATCGGCCCAGGCCGAGCCGTTGGGCAGGCGCCCGTCGCGCCAGGCCCAGTTGCGATAGCGGCCATAGTCGCGCTGGGGCGCCGGATAGGCGCTGCGGTCGAAGGTCCCGGCCGCCTGCGCAGGTGCCGGCGGCAACGGATTGGAACTGGCGACATAGGGGTTGGGGCTCTGGCAGGCCGCCAGCCCCAGGGACATCACAAGCAAACCAGCGTGGCGTTTCATTTCGGACTCCGCTCAGACCGGACGGCAAATCCAGTGCAGGTAACGCCCAAGCCCGGCAAAGCTTGGGTGACGACGATAGGCCAATTCCATTTCCAACAAATCCAGCAACTCGGCGCGGGCCTGGAACTCCACTGGCATGTAGTCGTGGAAAACCCGTACCCCGCTCTGTGTTTCGACCTGCCACAAGCCGTCGAGTTGCGCCGCCAGCTCCCGCGGATCGAGGGGCTGTTGCGGGGTCAGGCTCTGCTTCTCGCCGGCCATGTCGTTCTTGCGCATCTTGCGAAAGTGGCCCTTGAGCAGGTTGCGATAAATCAGTGCATCGCGGTTGTAGAAGGCCAGCGACAGCCAACCGTCCTGAGTGGTCAGTTGATGCAGCACCGGCAGGATCGCGTGAGGCTCGGCCAGCCATTCCAGCACCGCATGGCACAGCACCAGATCGTAGGGTTCGGTGAGCTGGCCCAGCAGGTCCTGCCAGGGCGCCTGGATAAAGGTCGCCTGCTGGCCGGCCTCGGCGAAGCGCTGGCGGGCGCCTTCGAGCATCGGTTCGGCCGGCTCGGCCAGGGTCACCTGGTGGCCACGCTGGGCCAGCCACAACGACATGTGCCCGAGCCCGGCGCCGATATCCAGCACCCGCAGCGGCCGGTCCGGCAAGGCTTCGGCCAGGTCGGCCTGGAGCACCGCCAGGCGGATCGCGCCCTTGGCGCCGCCGTAGATCTTTTCCGCAAAACGGGTCGCCAGCTGGTCGAAATGACGGTCGCTCATCAGCTGAACCGCCGTTCGCTGTCGGCCAGCTTGCTGCGCACTACCTGCTCCAGGTCCAGGCCCAGTTCGCTGCACAGCAGCAACAGGTACAGCACGATGTCACCGACCTCCTGGCCGGCGTGGGCCAGCTTGTCCGCCGGCAGTTGCCGCGACTGGTCTTCGCTCAGCCACTGGAAGATTTCCACCAGCTCGGCCATCTCCACGCTGGCGGCCATGGCGAGGTTCTTCGGGCTGTGAAATTGCCGCCAGTCATTGCGGTCGCGAATGGCGTGCAGGCGTTGGGTCAGTTCGTCTAGGTTCATCGGGGTCTCCTGAAGGCGTATAGCTTCGGGGGGATGGCGAATGAAGGCAAGGCCCGCGCCCTCCCCTCAATCGATAACGCTGAACTCGACCCGCGCCGTCTGCCCGCCTTCGTCCAGCACGCTCAGTTGATAGGGCCCCAACCGTTCGAAGCTGGCGTTGATGCTGTCCTGGTTGGCACTCTCGCCCAGCGGCTCGCCGTTGACGAACCACCAGCGCCGGCCGCTGCCGCCCAGGGCCGACAGCTTGAGGCGCAGCAGTTCCTGGCTGGCCGCCGGGCGGCGCAACCGATCGCCCTCGCGCACGCCGACAATGGACAAGGGCGCCGCTGCCGCCAGGGCCGGCCCGGGGCAATCCGGGTCGTTGGCCGGCAGGCGCGCTTCACGCCGTTCGATGCGCGGCAGCCAGGGCTCCAGCGGCGCCGGCCACAGCGCGATATCCCGCGCCTGGGCGCCCGGGCACTTGGCGTTGACCCGCAGGCCCTTGGCATTGACCCAGACTTGTTCCAGCAGGCCGACGCCCAAGGGTTGATCCGCCGCCTGCAAGGTCGGCGGCGTGGTGCCGTCCAGGGTCCAGGCGAAACGCTGGCGGCGGCAGTTCGGATCGCTGCGGCTCATGGGCTGGCCCAGCGGCCAGCAGATCGCCGCCACACCGACATTCATCGGCACCGGCTGCACCGGCGCGCTGATGCCACGCTGGCTGTCGCGGTTGATCAGCACATCGTGCACTTGCAACATCAAGGGTGCCGCCGAGGCCAGGCCGAACTGGCCCGGCACCGGGGTGCCGTCCGGGCGGCCGATCCAGATGCCGATCAGGTAGCGCGGCCCGACGCCGATCGCCCAGGCGTCGCGAAAGCCGTAACTGGTGCCGGTCTTCCAGGCCAGCACCGGGCGCTGCACCAGCTCGGCCCGCGGGTCGCGGTCCGGGCGCGCCTGACCGCTGAGAATGCGCCGCACGATCCACGCCGAACCGGGGGACAGCAAGGGCCGCTCGCGCAACTCATCGTCCGGTTGCAGGCGGATGCTGGCGCTCTTGCCGCCACGAGCGAAGGCGCTGTAGCCGCTGACCAGGTCCTCCAGGCGGCTGCCGGCGCCGCCGAGAATCAGCGCCAGGTTCGGCTCCGCCAGCGCCGGCAGGGTCAAGGGCATACCGCCGATGCGCATCTCGGCGGCAAAACGTTTCGGCCCGTAGGCTTCCAGCAGTTGCACCGCCGGCAGGTTCAGCGAGGTGGCCAGGGCCGTGCTGGCCGACACCGCACCGCTGAAGCCCATGGAGAAGTTGCCCGGCCGGTAGTCGCCATAACGCCGTGGCACGTCTTGCAGCAGCGATTCGGAATGGATCAGCCCGGCATCCAGCGCCATGCCATAGAGGAAGGGCTTGAGGGTCGAACCCGGCGAACGCGTGGCGCTGATCATGTCCACATGGCCGAAGCGCCGCGCGTCGTTGATATCCACCGAGCCCAGGTAGGCGCGCACCGCCATGCTCTGCGCCTCGACCACCAGGATCGCCGCCGAGGTGTGCTCCGGCAGGCGCGCGCGCCAGCCCAGCAGCAGGTCTTCCAGGCGCCGTTGCAGGTTGGCGTCGAGGGTGGTGCGGATCAGCGGCGGGCTGTCCGGACGGTTCAGCCGCCGCGCCAGCAAGGGCGCCAGGCTCGGCTCCAGGCGCGGCGCCAGCAACAGGGGTTCCTGCAAGGCCTCATCCACCGCCGACTGCGGCCAGACCTGGAACTGCGCCAGGCGTTGCAGCACCTTGTCCCGGGCCGCCTGTGCCCGCGCGGCATGCCGGTCCGGACGCAGCCGGCTCGGCGCCTGGGGCAGTACCGCCAGCAGCGCAGCTTCGGCGTGGGTCAGGTGTTGCGGCGACTTGCCCAGGTAAGCCCAACTGGCCGCGGCCACCCCTTGCAGGGTGCCGCCGAACGGCGCGCGGTTGAGGTAGAGCGTGAGGATCTGCTGCTTGCTCAGGTGCCATTCCAGCTGCGCGGTGCGCCACAGTTGGCGCAACTTGCCGTGCCAGGTTCGCGAATGCGGGTCGAGCAGACGCGCCACCTGCATCGACAGGGTGCTGCCGCCGGACAACACCCGCCCGCCGGTGAGGTTCTGCCAGGCGGCACGCGCCAGCGCCATCGGGTTGACCCCGGGATGGCTGTAGAACCAGCGGTCTTCGTAGGTCAGCAGCGCGTCCAGGTAGTAGGGCGAAACTTCGTCGGTACGCACCGGATAACGCCAGACGCCATTGGCATCGGCAAAGCGCCACAGTGGAGTGCCATCCTCGGCCAGCACCACCCGCGCCAGGTCATCCTTGGGCAGCGGCAGCGGCCAGATGCGGTCGGCCAGCCAGAGCACAGCCCACAGCAGCAACAGGCCGCCCAGCACGATCCGCAGGACTCGCCAGCCACGGCGGCCGCCCGGTTGCGCTGATGCCAAGTCGGGCGACTTTGCCTGGCCGGATATTCGCCACCAGAAACTGCGCAGGCGCGATACAACTAATCGAAAAATCAAACCCGCGAACCTCTATGCTTGGAACGGAACTCGCCAGCGCGATTGATGGCCAAAGGCTCAGGTCTGGCAAGCACGCCAACTTTTTCATCAGGATGCACGCATGCAGGTAGAAAGCTTTTTTGAATGGCTCGGCCAGGCGCTGGGCTCGGTCATACGGTTTATCGTCGATGGCCTCAGCGGTCTGTTCAACGCCCTGACGAACGCCGGCGGCAACTTTATCGACGGCCTGTCGCGGGCGCTGGGCATGGACACTTCGGTCATCAGCATCATCACCCTGATCGTCGGGCTGATGCTGTTGTACTCGGCGGTCCGCGCCTTCATGCGCGCCTCGATCGTCATGGGCATCATCTGGCTGCTGCTGGGGTTGTGGCTGCTGAGCTGGGTGGTGCACTGACCGATAGACGACCGCTGCGCGGTCGGATCGCGAGCAAGCTCGCTCCTACAGG
Source organism: Pseudomonas sp. 22526 (assembly GCF_052044735.1). Lineage (NCBI taxonomy): Bacteria > Pseudomonadati > Pseudomonadota > Gammaproteobacteria > Pseudomonadales > Pseudomonadaceae > Pseudomonas > Pseudomonas sp. 22526. The sequence continues at coordinate 30,635 of NZ_JBQENK010000028.1, read as the reverse complement.
AGGAACGAGCTTGCCGCGATACCCCTTCAACGTCCCTTGATCACCATCTCCGGCAGGGTTTCACCCACGGCCTGCCAGTTCGGCCGGTACATCGACTCAACTTGCGGCGGCGGCACACGATAGGTGCCGGGCGTGACCGCGCGTGCCAGGTACAGCAGGTGCGTGACGCTGTCGTAGCCGTCCAGGTTCAGCGCCGCCACGTAGCGGTCATCGCGGAATTCCTGGTGCTTGAGGCTGGCGTTCTGCATCGACTCGCGCCATTCCTTGACCTGGCTGCTGGCGTTTTCCAGGCTGGCGGCGCTCTGTGCCAGGTTCTGGTTTTCCAGTTCCAGGCCGGCCGGCAGCAGATCCACCACCAGCGCATCCGGCACCCGTTGCTTGGCGCTGACCGCCAGGTGCACCAGCACCAGGTCGCCGCTGCCCAAGGCCCGCAGGTCCAGTGGCTGGCCGTTCATCCCCAGGTATTCGCGCCGAATGCTCAGGTTCTCGCCACCGGCCAGCGGCGCATGCTGTGGATAACCGGAAATGGTCAGTTGCTGGTACACCGGCTCGCTGCCTTGATTGCGCACCGACAAGGGCGATGCCAGCAACGCGCCCTCCAGTTTCAGACCTGGCTGGCCGTTGTTCAGCTCGCGGCTTTCGGTGCCAGTACTCAGTTGCGCGGTCCAGTTGGCTTCCGGCTTGCCCAGCAGGCCACGGCCGGCGAGGAACAGCGAGTTGCGCTCCTGGGTCGACAGGTACGGGCTGGCCGCCAGTTGGTCGGACAGCTCGAACAGCCGCTCCTCGCGCTTGCCCTGGGCCAGGTCATTCTCCTCCAGCAGCGCCAGGATCAGCGCCTGGTCCCGTAGCGGGCTGCCGTAGTCGGCCAGCCAGTCCTTGCTGTTGCGCGAGGCTGCAAGGCCGGCGGTCAAGGCCTGCTCGGCCCGTGGCTGGTCGCCCATTTTCTGCAGGGCGATGGCCAGCTGCACCAACGGCAGGCCGGAGCGGGCATCGGTACGCCGTTCGAACAGGCTGCGCAGCGCGCCCAGCGGCGCCTGTTGACTGCGCGCCAGCACCAGCCCGGCGTAGGCCTGTACGGCAAAGCGCGTGTGCTCGGCGTTTTCGCTGTAGTTGACCTCGATCAGGTTGCGCTCCTGCAGATAACGCAGCAGGCGTTCGTTGGCCTTCTTCAGCGCCTCGGCCGGCACCGCGAAGCCCTGGTCGCGGGCGCGCAGCAGGAAGTCGGTGACGTAGGCGGTCAGCCAGTATTCCTCTTCGCCGTCCGCGCCCCACAGGCCGAAGCTGCCGTTGTAGCGCTGCATGCCCAGCAGGCGTTCGATGCCCAGTTCGATCTTGCGCTTGCGCTCGGCATCCGGCTCGCCTTCCAGGCCCAGGCGTTTCAGGCTGACGGCATCGGCGTACAGCGCCGGGTACAGGCCGCTGGTGGTCTGCTCCAGGCAGCCGTAGGGGTAGGCCTTGAGTGCGCGGATCTGCTCACCAAGGTTCAGCGGCGGCCGGCTCGACAGGCTCAGCAACGCTTCCCGACCGGCCGGTTCGAACGCCGCCAGCTCGCCTTCCGGCAGGCTCCACGGCTGGTCCTTGAGCACCGCGCGGTAATGCCGGAGCAACGCCGGATAGGCCGGACGCACGCCCAGGGTCCATTCGCGGCTGAACGGCGGCAGGCTCTCGCCGGGAAGATCCAGGCCATTGACCAGCACCTTGACCTTGCCCTGGCCGAAGCCGCCCAGCGCCCGCACCGGGATACGCAGCGTGGTGCGCTGGCCCTGGGTCAGCTGCACGCTCTGCTGGGTCTGGTTGACCAGCGCCAGCTGGCCTTCGGTGCTCAGTTGCACATCGAGTTTCTGCGCCTTGCCCGAAAGGTTGGACAGGTCCAGCGCCAAGGTGGTCTGGTCGCCGCCGGCGAGGAAGCGCGGCGCCGACAGCTCGGCGATCAGCGGCGCGGCGATCACCGTCTTGCCTTCGGCCATGCCGTAGCGCTCGTCGGTCCAGGCCTGGGCCATCAGGCGCAGTTCGCCGTTGAAGTCGGGAATGTCGACGCTGACTTCGCCTTCACCCTGCTCGTTGAGGGTCACCGGTGCGCTTTGCAGGGCGACTATGGTGACGCTGGTGTCCGGACGCTTACCGCCCTTGGCCAATGCGGCGTCACCACCGAAGGCCAGGCTGGCCAGGCGGCCCTGGCCGGCTTCGATCAACTGGCCGTAGATATCCAGCTGGTCGGCGCCATAGGCCTTGCGCCCGAACAGGCTGGAATACGGGTCCGGGGTCGGGTATTCGGTGATGTTGAGAATGCCCACGTCCACCGCCGCCAGCAGCACATGGGCCTGTTTCGGCACGCTGCCATCGGCGTTCTTCGCCTGGATCTTCACCTTGAGCGGCTGCTTGGGACGCATTTTTTCCGGCGCGCTCAGGGTCAGGCCGAGCTTGCGCTGGGTGCGATCCAGCGGCAGGTGCAACACGCCCACCGCGCGTTTCGGAGTGATGTTGGCCTTGCGTTCGCCGGGACGGATGACCAGCGCGCTGACATACAGGTCGTGCCGCGCCCATTTCGGATCGAGCTTGATCCCATAGCTCTTGCCTTCGGCCGGCACGTCGATTTCCTGCCACCACAACGGACCGTCACTGGACTCCACCAGCAGGTAACCCTTGCCGGCGGCCGGCGGGGTCACCGTGACATTGGCGGTGTCGCCGTCGCCGTACAGCGGCTTGTCCAGCGCCAGCTTGACCTGGTCGGGGCGCACTGCGCCGCCTTCGGCGTTGTCCTGGGAACGGTAGCCGGCCCAGAAGCGCAGGCTGCTGACCAGCCCGGTCTGCGGATCCTCGACCTCGACGCGATAAGGGCCCCACTCCACCGGGAAGCTGACCTTCGCGGTAGCGCCGGCCTTGATGCTCAGGGTCTGTTCGTCCTGGGTGAGGAATTTCTCGTTGAAGTGATAACTCCAGCCGTCGTTTTCCGAATAGTTCCAGTAGTAGTCGCGGCGCTCGCGCACCAGGCGCACCTTGAGGTTGTCGGCGGCCAGCTTCTGGCCTTCGTGGTTGGCCACCAGCAGTTCGAATTCGACCGGACCATCGCCGTCGGTTTCCGTGCCGTCGAACAGCGCGCGGAGCCCCGGCAACCGGTCCGCCGGCCACACCGGCAGCACCACCCGCCGGGTGATCGGGCGGCCGCCCGATTCCTGCAGGCTGCCCTGGACAATCAGTTGCAGCGGCGAACGGGCCCCGGCCCATTTGCTTTCCAGGGCGATCACTTCTTCGCCGTTTTCATCCAGCGCCGACTCCTCGATCTCCAGGTCCTGGCTCAGCTCTTCTTCGGTGACCGAGCCGAACTGGTAGCCCGGCAAGGCCTTGACCGCCTCGCGCAGCGGCCGCACGTAGAGCTGGCCGCTCAGGCGATTGCCGGCGGCCGGGGCGCCATACAGGTAACGACCGTTGACGCTGATCTCGACGGTCTCGTCCGGCTTGAGCGGTGTGTCGCTGCCCTTGAGTTCCAGCGCCAGGCGCTCGGGCAGGAAATCTTCCACGAGGAATTCGTACAGCTGCGGCTTGCCGTCGCCGAGGTCGAACACCAGTTGCCAGCGCCCGGTCGGCGCTTCGCCGGCCAGTTGCAGCTGGTACTGGTAGAGCCCCGAGGCATCGGCGTCCCAGACGAACTTGCGGCTGACCTGCTCATCCGGCCGGCGCACTTCGACGCTCACCGGCTGTGGCTTGACCGCATTACCGTCCTTGTCCCGCAGCAGCGCGTTGAGCAGCACGGTTTCGCCCGGGCGATACAGGTCGCGGGGGCCGAACACGAAGAACTGCAACGGATGGGGCTGGGGGCCGCCGATATTGAATTCGGCCAGGTCCAGGGCGGCGCCGTTCAAGCGCAGCAGGCTGGTCTGCTCGCCCTGGTGGGCCAGCAGCACTTCGGCTTTCTTCGGCAGCGGCAGTTCGGCATGGCCGCCCTTCTCGGTCTTGCCCTGGCCAAGCACCCGGCCATCGCTATCCAAGAGCTCCAGGCTGACGCCGTCCAGCGCCTTGCCGACTTCCAGGGCCTGGGTGAATACATCCAGGCGGTTCTGGTAACGGTGCACCGACAGGCCAATGTCGCTGAGGGTGAACAGGGTGGCCGGTTGCGAATAGTTGTAGGTGCCCGAGGCGCGCATCACCGCCAGGTACACGCCCGGCTGTTGCAGCGGCTTGAGCCCGGCGATCGGCAGCAGCAGGGTTTCCCGGGTATTGCGCGCCGGGTTGAGGTCGAAGCGGCCGCCATACACCAGGTCGGCCATCGGCAGCAGCTCGCGGGATTCGTAACTGTGCAGGCTGTTATTGCGCCCCCACTGGGCGAGGAACACCGGCAGCGACTCAGGCTTGATGCGGAAAAACTCGACATCGACCTTGTCGACGTTCAGCGCGATCACCGGCAGGCCTTCGGCGAGGCGCGTCGGCAACAGGGTGCCGCGGCTGGCGAAACCGACCGTGGCCTGCAGGTCGCGGGTTTCCAGGCGGCTGACGAACTCGGCGGCCAGGGTCGCGTCGTTCACCCCGCGCAGCCCGGCGTCGACGGTCAGCACCAGTTTGCGCTGCGGCTCCAGGTGGCGCAGGCGCAGTTCCATGAAGTTGTCCGACAGCTCCCAGGCGCCGTCGACCTTGCCGCTCTTGCTGTCCACCAGATGCAGCTTGTCGGCGAACTTCTGCTGCGGGTCCAGGGGCACCGAGAAACTCACCGACAGGGTGCTGGCCCCATCGAGCTGCACCTCGGACACGTCCACCACACTCAACTCGCGACCGGCGTAGCGTTGCTTGAGGACTGCGACATCCTGCACGGGCCGGGCCTTGGCCGCGGGCGCCGCCGCTGTCGGAGCCGAGGCGGTCGCCGCCTTGTCGGAGGTCGAGGAATCGCAAGCGCTGAGCAAGGCCAGCGCACAGGCCAGGAACAATCCTTTGTTAAGCATGGGGCACTCATTGGCAGGAGTATCGAAGGGTTGAACTATATATCACCGCCGTCCGGCTGGCTGTGGCACAGCGCACATTGATCGACAGAGGGCCTATCGAACGACACCGTCCCTGTAGGAGCGCAGCTTGCTCGCGATCAGCCGCGAAGCGGCGCTCTCAAACCCGCGCAGATCCATAAGGGGGGCGGTGAAGGTGCCGACGCCAATCGCGAGCAAGCTTCGCTCCTACAGGATTTGCGGCGTGATTGGGATGGCATGGCCGGGTGGGCAAGCGGCTACAATGCCGGCTCTCAAGGAGCCTGCATGTCCAGCCTGATTTCTGCCTGGCGCCACCGTCCGACCCATGGTCGGGTGTGGGCGCTGGCCGCGCCGATGATTCTTTCCAATATTTCCGTGCCGCTGGTGGCGCTGGTCGACAGCACCGTCATCGGCCATTTGCCCCACGCCCACCAGCTCGGCGCGGTGGCGGTCGGCGCCAGCCTCTATACCTTCCTGGCCTGGGCCATGGGGTTTCTGCGCATGGGCGCCACCGGCTTTGCCGCCCAGGCCGCCGGGCGCGCCGACGGTGCGGCGCTGCGGCAGATCCTGGTGCAAGGTCTGCTGCTGGCCATGGGGCTGGCCTTGCTGCTGGGCGCCATAGGCGTGCCGCTGAGCGGCGCGGCCCTGCAGCTGATGCAGCCTTCGGCCGAGCTGGACGAGATGACCCGGACCTTCTTCCATACCCGCCTGCTCGGGCTGCCGGCGGCGCTGGCCAGCATGGCCCTGGTCGGCTGGTTCCTCGGCACCCAGAACGCCCGGGCGCCGCTGGCGATCCTGTTGAGCACCAACCTGATCAACATCGCCCTCAACCTGTGGTTCGTGCTGGGCCTGGACTGGGGCGTGGCCGGCTCGGCCAGGGCCTCGGTGATCGCCGAATGGACCGGCGCGCTGATCGGCCTGGCCATGACCCGCCCGGCCCTGCGCGCCTATCCGGGGCGGATTGCCTGGGCGGCGTTGCAGCGCTGGGCCAGCTGGCGACCGCTGCTGGCGGTCAACCGTGACATCTTCATTCGCAGCCTGGCGCTGCAATCGGTGTTCTTCCTGATCACCGTGCAAGGCGCACGCCTGGGGGACGCCACCGTGGCCGCCAACGCCCTGTTGCTCAACGGCCTGCTGCTGACCGCCCACGCCCTGGACGGCCTGGCCCATGCGGTGGAAGCCCTGTGCGGCCACGCCATCGGCGCCCGCGATCGCCTGGCCCTGCGCCGTTCGCTGGTGGTGGCCGGCGGCTGGTCGCTGCTGGCCAGCCTCGGCTTTGCCCTGCTGTTCCTGTGCGCCGGGCACCTGTTCATCGAAATGCAGACCGACATCGCCGCAGTGCGCCAGACCGCCTTCATCTATCTGCCTTACCTCGCCGCCCTGCCGCTGATCGCGGTCTGGAGCTACCTGCTGGACGGCCTGTTCATCGGCGCCACCCGCGCCCGGGAAATGCGCAACGGCATGCTGCTCAGCGTGCTCATCACCCTGCCCTGCGCCTGGGCTTTGCAGGGCCTGGGCAACCATGGGCTGTGGCTGACCTTCCTGTTGTTCATGCTGGTGCGCAGCCTGACCCTGCTCGCCTTTGCCCTGGGGCTGCGCCGGCACGATGGCTGGTTCGCTCCGGCCCGCTGAATATTCCTGCGGGCATAAAAAAACCACCGCAAGCGGTGGTTTTTTTCGAACGGTCGACCTATCAGGAAGACAGGTACGACGAGCGGGTCAGGCCCAGACGCAGGGCGTCGAGGAACTGGGTACGCTCGCTGGCGCTGATCTTGGCGCTGGCCACCTTGTCGCGGTAGTGGGTCATCAGCTCTTCCGGCGACAGGTGCACGTAACGCAGCATGTCTTCGATGGTGTCGTGGGTCTCGATGCCGGCGTGGTACACGGTACCGTTCGGGTTCTGGTAGATGTTCACCGAGTCGGTATCGCCGAACAGGTTGTGCATGTCGCCGAGGATCTCCTGGTAGGCACCCACCAGGAACACGCCCAGCAGGTAGTCCTCACCCTCGTTCAGGCCGTGCACCGGCAGGCTGGTCTCGATGCTCTGCTCGTCGACGTACTGCTTGATCTTGCCGTCGGAGTCGCAGGTCAGGTCTTGCAGCACGGCGCGGCGCAGCGGCTCTTCGTCCAGGCGATGCAGCGGGATGATCGGCAGGACCTGGCCGATGGCCCAGGTGTCCGGCAGGCTCTGGAACACCGAGAAGTTGCAGATGTACTTGTCGGCCAGCTTGTCGTTGAGTTCGTCCAGCACCTGGCGGTGCGAGCGCTGGCGCGCCTTCAGCGAGTTGTGCAGGCGCCGGCACACGGCGAAGTAGCACTGCTCGGCCAGGGCTTTTTCAGCCAGGGTCAGCTTGCCGTCGGCATACTGGGCGGCCACGTCGCTCATGTAGTGGGTGGCGCGCCAGTAGGTTTCGGTGACCATCTCGATGTCGGTCGGGCCCAGCAGGTCCACCAGCCATTGCACGGTTTCCGGCAGGTTTTCCTTGTTCTCGATCAGCGGCACGTCGTCGTTGTGTTTCTCGACGTCGGTCACCTGCACCACCAGCATGGCGTGGTGCGCGGTCAGCGAGCGGCCGCTTTCGGAGAAGATGTGCGGATGCGGCAAGCTCTGCGCGTCGCAGAATTCCTTGAGCATGCCGACCACGACACCGGCGTAGTCATCCATGTCGTAGTTGATCGAACTGGCGTTGCGCGAGTGGGTACCGTCGTAGTCCACGCCCAGGCCGCCGCCGACGTCGATGTGATCCACCGGCAGGCCGAGGTTGCGCAGTTCGCCGTAGTAACGGATGGCTTCCTTGAAGCCGTGCTGGTAGTCCGCCAGGTTGGCGATCTGCGAGCCCATGTGGAAGTGCAGCAGGCGGATGCCCTGGTCCAGGCCAGCAGCGCGGAAACGCTCGACCACCGACAGCAGTTGCGCCGCCGACAGGCCGAACTTGGATTTCTCGCCGCCGGTGTCGGCCCACTTGCTCGACGCCAGGGACGACAGACGCACGCGCAGGCCGACCTGCGGCTTGACCTTGAGCGAGGCGGCCTCTTCGATCACCAGGCCGACTTCGGATTCTTTCTCGATCACGATGAACACGTTGTGGCCCAGCTTCTGGCCCATCAGCGCCAGACGGATGAACTCACGGTCCTTGTAACCGTTGCAGACGATGGTGCCGCCTTTCGGCGCCAGCGCCAGCACCGCCAGCAGCTCGGGCTTGGAACCGGCTTCCAGGCCGATGGAGACGTTCTGGGTGGCGATGATGTTCTCGATCACCGCTTCCTGCTGGTTGACCTTGATCGGGTACAGCGCGGTGTACTTGCTCTGGTATTCCAGGCGCTCGATATTGGCGTCGAAGGCACCGGTCAGCTGGCGCACGCGGTCCTGCAGGATATCCGGGAAGCGCACCAGCAGCGGCAGGGACAAGCCGCTCTTGCGCAGCTCCTCGACTTGTTCGAACAGGTCGATAGGCGAACTGTTCGGGCCGTTCGGACGAACTTCGACGCGACCGGCGTCATTGATCGCGAAATACCCGGCCCCCCAATGGCGAATCCCATAAACACTGCGGCTGTCCGCAACTGTCCATTGGCTGCCATCGTCTTTGCGTGTGCGTCGTACGGACATCGAAGTCCCCTATAAAGAAGTCATAGAGCGCCACCCCGGTCCGGGGCTGGCGCAGTCTAAAGAATGAAAATGACGATTAGCCTGCAACGAGGGCATAGACCTCGTTTACAGCGCTGAGTTTAGAAACCGGTCATGAACAGGCTCTGTGAAAACCATGAAGACGACGGCAACCTGAATCGGATCAGGGCTGCATCAAGTCGGGGTGGTTTTCACAGAGGCTGCTAGCCGCCGGACTTCTTCGCCTTGAAACCGTGCTTGATCAGCTCTGCCAAGAGTAGCTCGACATGATCGCCCTGGATCTCGATGACGCCGTCTTTCAGCGCGCCACCTGTGCCACAACGTTTCTTCAACGTGGTCGCCAGCTCCTTGAGCGCGTCTTCGGCCAACGGCACGCCGGTGATGGTGGTCACCGTCTTGCCGCCACGGCCCTTGCTTTCGCGACGCACGCGAGCGATGCCGTCGCCGGCAGGGATAACGGTTTGTTTGCAGATGCAGGCTGCCACCGGCTGGCTACAGTCCGGGCAATGTCGACCTGCGTCGGTGGAAAATACCAGGCCACCAAGGGCGGCGAAGGATGCGGCTTTTTTGGCCACCGGCAATCCTCTTGGGAGGACAAAGACTGGTCGAAGCACATGGCCTGTGCCATCGACCGCGAAGCCCCACTCAGGCAGGGGCAGCGCTACTGAACCGGCATACCCTTGTAGGAGCGAGCTTGCTCGCGAAGAACACAAGGGCACCGCGGTCATTCAGAATGCACGCGTGTTCCTTGACGACTATCGCGAGCAAGCTCGCTCCTACAAAAAGCAATGCCGGCTCAGCTTGAAAAAGGTCGCGCAGTGTAACGGCAAAAAGCCGACTTGCTAAGAGCCTAAGCGCGCCAATTTATACAACTTTAACGACGCCGCGCCAGATAGCGCTGCAAGGCCGCCAGGGAGTCCGGGCAATAGGGCTTTTCGGCGATTTCCCGCATCACTTCGTCGATCGCAATGAAGCGCGCTTCCAGCACCTCTTCCGGCTGCAGGCGCAGAGGCCCGTCCCAGACCGCCGAAAAGGCCGAACACCAGAGGCGATTGCCGGTGTCTTCGAAAAAGAAGTGGTCATGGGCGGTCAATTCCACCCCGCTCACCCCCAGTTCTTCCTCCAGCTCCCGGGCCGCCGACTCGGCGTAGCTCTCGGTGGCCAGCACCATGCCGCCCGCGGCCACGTCCCAGTAACCGGGGTAGAGGGCCTTGCTCAGGGTGCGCCGATGCACGCACAGCTCACCGGCGGAATTGAACAGCAGGATATAGGTGCCGCGCCCGATCAGGCCGCGTTCGCGCAACTCCGAGCGGGCCAGCGCGCCCAGCAACTGGTCTTCGCCATCGACCCAGGCGACTTGTTCGGCATCGGAGGCCGCGCGATGCGCGGCCTCATTGGAGGTAACCACCATGAATCAACCCTGGTTGAGCAATTGACGCAAGTCGATGACAGCCGCGTTGGCCCGGGAAATATAGTTGGCCATGACCAGCGAGTGGTTGGCCAGCACGCCGAAGCCGCTGCCGTTGAGAATCATCGGGCTCCACAGGGTTTCCTGGGAAGCTTCCAGTTCACGGATGATCTGACGCACGCTGACGGTAGCGTTCTTCTTGGCCAGTACGTCGGCGAAGTCGACCTCGATGGCGCGCAGCAGGTGCGACAGGGCCCAGGCCTGGCCGCGAGCCTCGTAGAACACGTTGTCGATCTGCATCCAAGGGGTTTCCACCACCTCTTCGTCAACCTGCGGCGACTGGCCCGGCGCCGGGGTTTCGGTTTTCAGCGCGGTGTTGAGCTTGACCCGGCCAACGCTGGCCGACAGGCGCTGGGACAACGAACCCAGGCGGGTCCCGACGTCACCCAGCCAGTTGTTCAGGTTGTCGGCACGGGCATAGAACAGCGCGCTCTTCTGCTCCGGGTCGGACAGGCGTGCCTGGTAGCGGCTCAGGGAATTGATGCCTTCCTGGTACTCGGACTCGCTGGACGGCAGCACCCAGCTCTTGTTGTCGAAGTTGAAGCGCGGCTCGGCCTTGGCCAGGTCGGCGTCCTCGGCGGACTGCGACTGGGAACGGGCGAAGTCCTTGCGCAAGGCGCGGGTCAGGTCGCGGACCTGCACCAGCACGCCGTATTCCCAGCTCGGCATGTTGTCCATCCACAGGCCCGGCGGGAAACGGTCGTTGGAGATATAGCCACCCGGCTTGTTCAGCAGGGTGCCGGCCACGGTCTTGAGGGTTTCCACCGTGGTGTAGCCCACCACCATCTGCTTGCCTTCCTTCTCGGCGGCAATCTGCGCGCTTTGCTGGACCGGGAACAGCGACGGCTCCTGGCTCCAGTACCAGCCCAGGGCACCGGCCACCAGCAGGTACAGGGCCAGCAGGGTGCCCAGGGCGCGGCTGAACAGCAGGCCACCAAAGTAGCTGCGTGTCGCCGACTTGGGTTCGGCAGCACGATCCGGCGCGCTGCCCGCGCGGTTCTTCCAGTCCAGCATGGCTATATCCTTTCAATCACTTGGGTTCATCGGTTCGACCACAACCCTACTCCATCGTGCCTCGAACCGAGCGGATTAAAAAATCATCCACCGCACAAGGCGCCACATGCCGGGTGTACATCGAGCGGCCACTATAAATGAAGCACAGTTCAGAACCTATGCGACCAGTCGGTCGGGAACTGAATAAGGTCGCTTTGCAGATTGTTGACGTACGACACTCGTACAATCCATAAGAGGTGCTAGCATAGAGCCACCAGTCGATCTCAGCATGCACCCTAACTAGTAGTCAGGATATGACCGAGCCAGAAGACCCCAGCCGTGAGCGCCTCAAGCACCACTTTGCCCAGCGGGTAATTCACCAGGCTCGTCAGATCCTCGAGATATGGCAGCGCCTGCAGCGCAGCGAATGGTCGACCGCCGACATGTCCGAACTCAGCGAGGCCAACCTGCGCCTGCTGCGTTTCGCCGAACGCTTCGAGCAACCCGAACATACCCAGCTGGCACGCAGCATCAGCGACTCGCTGGAAGCCGTGGACGCCAACCGCGGGCGCCTGAGCAGCGGCCTGATCACCGACCTCAACCGCCTGATGCAACGCCTGTCGCGCACCGGCCTGCGCCATGGCGACCAGCTGGAACAGACCTTCCTGCCGCCCCTGCGCAAGCCGATCTACGTGATGCTGCAAGATCACGATCGCGGCGAGCGCCTGGCCAAGCAGCTGGAATTCTTCGGCCTCAGCGCCCAGTCCCTGGACAGCATCGCCGCGTTTCGCTCCTCGATGGTCGAGCGCCTGCCCGCGGCGATCGTCATCGACGTCGATTTCTGCGGCAACGGCATGGGCCTGCAACTGGCGGCCGAAGCCCAGGAAGGCCTGGAGCAGAAGCTGCCCCTGCTGTTCTTCAGCCTCCATGAAACCGACACCCCGACCCGCCTGGCCGCCGTGCGCGCCGGCGGCCAGGAGTTCCTCACCGGCACCCTGGAGGCCTCGAGCCTGCTGGAGAAGATCGAGATCCTCACCTGCGTCGCCCAGTACGAACCTTATAAAGTGCTGATCATCGACGACTCCCGCGCCCAGGCCCTGCACACCGAACGCCTGCTCAACAGCGCCGGGATCATCACCCGGACCCTGATCGAGCCGATCCAGGCCATGGCCGAGCTGGCCGACTTCCAGCCGGACCTGATCATCCTCGACATGTACATGCCGGCCTGTACCGGCACCGAACTGGCCAAGGTGATCCGCCATAACGACCGTTATGTCAGCGTGCCGATCATCTACCTGTCGGCCGAAGACGACCTGGACAAGCAACTGGACGCCATGAGCGAGGGCGGCGACGACTTCCTGACCAAGCCGATCAAGCCGCGCCACCTGATCACCACCGTGCGCAACCGCGCCGCCCGCGCGCGCAACCTCAAGGCGCGCATGGTGCGCGACAGCCTGACCGGGCTGTACAACCACACCCATATCCTGCAACTGCTCGAAGACTGCAGCTTCCGCGCGCGCCGCGAGAACAAGCCGCTGAGCTTCGCCATGCTGGATATCGACCACTTCAAGCGGGTCAACGACAGCCACGGCCACCCCATGGGCGATCGGGTGATCAAGAGCCTGGCGCTGTTCCTCAAGCAGCGCCTGCGCAAGACCGACTTCATCGGCCGCTACGGCGGCGAAGAATTCGCCATCGTCATGCCCGACACCGACCTGGAAGCGGCCTGCAAGGTACTGGATGAAATCCGCCAGCGCTTTGCCGAAATCCACTACCCGGCCCAGCCGCAGGACCTGTGGTGCACCTTCAGCGCCGGGGTGGTCGAATTGCGGGAAGACTCCGACAGCCTGATGATGGCCAGCCAGGCCGACGAAGCGCTCTACCGCGCCAAGGACGGGGGACGCAACCGGGTCCAGGCGGCGCGCCATCAAAGCGCCACTTTTTCACCGGATTCCACCGATTCGGTCATAACCCTGTAATACAAACGCAATAAATTCAGGCGCTTACCATTCAAGTCGTTGGTAGAACGCGATGCGCCTGAAGCTGCTGACCAATCTCAATACCCTGCTATTAGTTGCCGTTTGCCTGGCCCTGGGCGCAACGCTCTGGTGGTCGCAACGCGCCCTCGAGCGCCCCTATCTGTTGATGGAGCGCTACCTGGGCTTGTCCCAGCAGTTCCAGAACCAGGCGGCGCGCAACATCGAGGACTACCTGGCCAGCGGCGACGCCCTGCGCCTGAGCAGCGCCAGCCAGGCCATCGAAACCCTGCAGGTCCAGCTCGACGAACTGCCCGCGGAGCTGGCGCAAAGCCTGCGCCCGAGCCTGTCGGGCCTGGCTGAATTCAGCAAGACCGACCTGCTGGCCGCCGGCAAACTGGCCGGCGATCCACAAGCCTTGCTGCTGCAGGCCGAGCGCGAGCTGGGGGCCAGCCTCGAACAACTGAGCCAGTACGCCACCGGGGCGGCCAGCAATCCGAGTGCCGCGCCTTACCTGCCACTGCTGCTGACCGCCTCCCAGCACCTGGGCAAGCTGTCCCTGGCCCGGGAAAAACTGGTGAGCAGCGGCCGCAGCGAGCTGGCCGCCGATGTCGAGCGCGAAGTGAGCAACATGCGCGCCCAGGCCGAGCAGCTGGAAGCCCTGCCCTTGCTGGGTGTCGCGGCCAGCAACGAATCGAACACCGATGACTTCGCCGCCATGATGGGCCTGGAGAACACCGAGAAGGCCGCCGCCGAAGACGCCGGCATCGGCCTCAAGCGCGAACTCAACAGCCTGCTCGGCCGCTACCCCGCCGAGCTGAACCGCACCCGCGAGCAGATCCAGAAACGCGCCGACCTCAGCGCCGCCACCCACCTGAAAATCACCGCCGTGCAGCAGGCCATCGCCGAGCTGGAACCGGTGGTGCGCGCCCAGCACGGGCAGATCCAGGGCGAAGTGCGGCTGATGCAGGGCTTGATGATCGGCCTGATCCTGCTGATCGCCCTGCTCATCGACACTCTGCAGCGCCGCCTGGCGCGGGTCCTGACCAACCTGGCACCGGCCCTGTCGACCTGGGCCGAAGGCGACTTCAGCCGCGACATCCAGCTGGGCCGGACCAACCGCGAACTGCACGACATCGAGGAATCCCTGAACCGCCTGCGCGCCTACCTGGTGGACCTGGTGGGCACCATCCGGCAGAACGCCGAACAGGTCGCTGGCAGCAGCCGCGCCCTGGCGGACCTGAGCACTGGCCTGCACGGCGGCGCCGAGCGCCAGGCCGGCGATACCGCGCAGATCCGCGACGCCCTTGGCGAGCTGGAGGCGACCATCCAGCAAGTCGCCGGCGATGCCAGCCAGGCCGCCGATGCCAGCCGCAGCGCCGGGCTGGCGGTGGAACAGGGGCAGAAAGTGATAGGCCTGAGCCTGACCGGGCTGCATGCCCTGGTCGGCGAGGTGCAGGGCAACGCGCAGATGATCGAACAGCTGGCCGAGGAGTCGGCGACCATCGGCGGCGTGCTCACGGTGATCCGCTCCATCGCCGACCAGACCAACCTGCTGGCCCTGAACGCCGCCATCGAAGCCGCGCGGGCCGGGGAAATGGGCCGCGGTTTCGCCGTGGTCGCCGAAGAAGTGCGCTCCCTGGCCCAACGCACCGCCGGCGCCACCGCCGAGATCCAGACCCTGATCGCCGGCCTGCAAGCCGCTGCCCGGCAATCGGTGGAAGGCATGCGCGCCCAGGTCGAACATGCCGAAGCCACCGCTAGCCAGGCCCAGGCCGCCGACGGTGCGCTGGATGAAATCGTCGGAGCGATCCAGACCATTTCCGATACCGCCATCCGCATCGCCGATGTCACGGCCCAGCAAAGCGGCGCCGTCAGCGAAATCCGCGACCACAGCGAGCGCATCCATCAACTGGGTGGGGACAACCTGCAACGCATCGGCGAAGGCCGCGAACAAGGCGAAAACCTGCTGGCATTGGGCGGCCAGCTGCACACGGCGGTGCAGGCGTTCCGCGTCTGACTCAAGCCCTATCGCGGGCAAGNCCCGCGATCGATGACACCGCCAACCGCCAGCCAGCCTGCGAACCCCGCCGCTCTCCGCTATCATGCGCACACCTTCGATTCGCGAGATTGCCATGCGTCGCCTGCTTTGCCTGATGCTGTTCGTGCTTGCCTTGCCGGCGACCGCCGCCGGGCTGCTGGACAGCCGCCCCAGTTCGACCCTGGGCTCGATCAACAACAGCGCCGACTTCCTGCCGGTGCGCGAAGCCTTCCAGCTGAGCCTGCTGCAAAGCACGCCGCAGTCGATCAAGCTGCGTTTCGTCGCCACCGAGGGTTATTACCTCTATCGCCACCGTTTCCAGTTCCGCGCCGAGCCCGCCGAGATCGCCCTGGGTGCCGCGCAACTGCCCAAGGGCGAACAGAAACATGACGAGTTTTTCGGCGACGTCGAGGTCTACCACGGCATTGTCGATGTCGAACTGCCGCGCAACGCCACGGATCAACGGGCCTTCACCCTGGCCGTGACCTACCAGGGCTGCGCCGACAAGGGCCTGTGTTATCCACCGGAAACCGAGCGCTTGCAGATCGATGGCGCGGCCTCTTCTGCCAATGCCTCAAGTACCGGCAGCCCCGCTACCGAGAATGGGAAAACCGGCTGGAGCTGGCGCGAACTGGCGCTGTTCTTCCTCGCCGGCATCGGCCTGACGTTCACCCCCTGCGTCCTGCCGATGCTGCCGATTCTGTCCGGCGTGGTCCTCAAGGGCCAGGTCGGCGGCTGGCGCGGTTTCAATCTGTCGCTGGCCTATGTGCTGCCGATGGCCGCCTGCTTCGCCCTGCTCGGCGCCTTGATGGGGCTGTTCGGCGCCCAGCTCAATTTGCAGGCGCGCCTGCAATCGGCCTGGGTGCTGGTGCCCTTTGCGCTGTTCTTCGCCGTGTTCGCCCTGGCGATGTTCGATGTCTTTGAACTCAAGCTGCCGCGTTTTATCAGCCAGCGTCTGGAGCGCATCGCCGGGCGCACCGAAGGCGGCTCGCTGTGGGGCGCGGCGGTTCTCGGCGTGGTGTCCAGCCTGCTGGTATCCCCCTGCGTTTCGGCGCCCCTGGCGGGTGCCCTGCTGTATATCAGCGCCAGCGGCGATGCCCTGGGCGGCGCCCTGAAACTGTTCGCCCTGGGCCTGGGCATGGGCGCGCCGCTGTTGCTGGTGGCCACCGGCGGCGCGGCCTGGCTGCCGAAAAGCGGGCCATGGCTGGTCTATGTGAAAAATGCCATCGGCGTGCTGTTGCTCGGCCTGGCGATCGGCCTGCTGAGCCGGGTCTTGCCGGGCCAGATCAGCCTGCTGCTGATTGGCGCGCTGGCGGCGGGTGTCGGCCTGTTTCTCGGCGCCCTGGAATTTGTCTACAAGGCGCCGCGCGCGCGCCTGGCGCAGCTGTGCGGGCTGTTCCTGCTGGTGTATGCCCTGGCCTGCTGGTACGGCGCATTCAGCGGCCAGACCGACCCGTTCAGCCCCCTCGCCCGCCCGCCGCTCGCGACCAGCAGCAACAGCCCTGAGAAAACCAGCGCCGGCCAGTGGCAGACCGTCACCACTGCGGAAGAGCTGGACCGGGCCCTGGCCGAAGCCAAAGCCGCGGGCGTTCCATTGCTCCTCGACTGGTACGCCGACTGGTGCATCAGTTGCAAAGTCATCGAGCGCGAGGTGCTCAACGACCGCCAAGTCGTCGAGCGCCTGCAAGGCTATCGCCTGGTTCGCTTCGATATCACCGCCAGCAACCGCGAACAGCGCGCCCTGCTGGACCGCTACCAACTGTTCGGCCCGCCGGCGCTGATGTTCTTCGGCAAAGATGGCGTCGAACGTGCCGATGTACGCGTGGTCGGCGAAATCAGCGCCGCGGACTTCGCCGAACGCATTGCCGCAGCGAATGACCGGATTTAGTCAGTTGGTCACATATTTCGCGTAAACATCGGTCAACGTGCTGCCTATTGCAGAGAACTGGACAGTCACAAAGGCTTTGCGGCATAGTCGCCGGGTTCTGAATAATGGCCCACAGATAAAACAAGGAACGGCAGATGGCGACCCTACTGGTGCTTCACGGACCCAACCTGAACCTGCTCGGCACCCGTGAACCGGGGGTCTACGGTGCAGTCACCCTGGCTGAGATCAACCAGGATCTGGAACGCCGGGCCCGCGAGGCCGGCCACCATTTGCTCTACCTGCAAAGCAACGCCGAGTATGAATTGATCGACCGCATCCACGCTGCCCGCGATGAAGGCGTGGACTTCATTCTGATCAATCCAGCAGCTTTTACGCATACAAGTGTCGCATTACGTGACGCGCTGCTGGCGGTGAGCATCCCATTCATCGAAGTGCATTTGTCCAACGTGCACAAACGCGAACCTTTCCGCCATCACTCCTACTTCTCCGACGTTGCGGTGGGAGTGATCTGCGGCCTTGGCGCCAGCGGTTACCGACTGGCCCTGGAGGCCGCCTTAGAGCAGCTTGAACAACAAGCTAAACGCCCCTGACCGACCCTTGGGAGTTGATGATTCATGGATATCCGTAAAGTTAAGAAACTGATCGAACTGCTGGAAGAGTCCGGCATCGACGAGCTTGAGATCAAGGAAGGCGAAGAGTCCGTACGCATCAGCCGCCACAGCAAGACTCCAGCCCAGCAGTACTACGCACCGGCACCTATGGCTGCTCCGGCCGCCGCACCTGCCGCTGCCGCTCCGGCCGCCGCCGCTGCACCAGCAGCTCCAGCAGCCCCGGCGCTGAACGGCACCGTTGCCCGTTCGCCGATGGTCGGCACCTTCTACCGCAAATCCTCGCCAACCTCGCCAGCCTTCGTTGAAGTCGGCCAGAGCGTGAAGAAAGGCGACACCCTGTGCATCGTCGAAGCCATGAAGATGATGAACCACATCGAAGCTGAAACCAGCGGTGTGATCGAATCCATCCTCGTCGAAGACGGCCAGCCGGTTGAGTACGACCAACCGCTGTTCACCATCGCTTGAACCGCGGAGAGCCAACGATGTCTGCGAAGTTGGAAAAAGTTCTGATCGCCAACCGCGGTGAAATCGCCCTGCGGATTCTGCGTGCCTGCAAAGAGATGGGCATCAAGACCGTCGCCGTTTACTCCAAGGCCGACAAGGAACTGATGCACCTGGGTCTGGCAGACGAATCCGTCTGCATCGGCCCGGCTTCCGCCGCGCACTCCTACCTGCACATTCCGGCGATCATCGCGGCCGCCGAAGTGACTGGCGCCACCGCCATTCACCCAGGCTACGGCTTCCTCGCGGAAAACGCCGACTTCGCCGAGCAGGTCGAGAACTCCGGTTTCGCCTTCATCGGCCCGAAAGCCGAGACCATTCGCCTGATGGGCGACAAGGTATCGGCCAAGCACGCCATGATCGCTGCCGGCGTACCTACGGTTCCCGGTTCCGACGGCCCGCTGCCGGAAGACGAAGAAACCGCGCTGCGCATCGGCCGTGAAGTCGGCTACCCGGTGATCATCAAGGCCGCTGGCGGCGGTGGTGGTCGCGGCATGCGCGTGGTGCATAAAGAAGAAGACCTGATCTCCTCGGCCAAGCTGACCCGCTCCGAAGCGGGCGCGGCGTTCGGCAACCCGATGGTCTACCTGGAGAAGTTCCTGACCAACCCACGTCACGTGGAAGTCCAGGTGCTGTCCGACGGCCAGGGCAACGCGATCCATCTGGGCGACCGTGACTGCTCCCTGCAGCGTCGTCACCAGAAGGTGCTTGAAGAAGCGCCGGCTCCGGGCATCGACGAAACCGCTCGCCAGGAAGTCTTCGCGCGCTGCGTCAAGGCGTGCATCGACATCGGCTACCGCGGTGCCGGTACCTTCGAGTTCCTGTACGAGAACGGTCGTTTCTACTTCATCGAGATGAACACTCGTGTGCAGGTAGAGCACCCGGTATCGGAAATGGTCACTGGCGTCGACATCGTCAAGGAGATGCTGAGCATCGCCGCTGGCAACAAGCTGTCGATCTCCCAGAAGGACGTAGTCATTCGTGGCCATGCCCTGGAATGCCGGATCAACGCCGAAGACCCGAAAACCTTCATGCCAAGCCCAGGCACGGTCAAGCATTTCCATGCTCCGGGCGGCAATGGCGTACGCGTCGACTCGCACCTGTACAGCGGTTACGCGGTTCCACCGAACTACGATTCGTTGATCGGCAAGCTGATCACTTACGGGGCAACCCGTGAAGAAGCCATGGCGCGCATGCGCAATGCGCTGGACGAAATCGTGGTCGACGGGATCAAGACCAACATCCCGCTGCACCGCGACCTGGTTCGTGACGAAGGCTTCTGCAAAGGTGGCGTGAACATTCACTACCTGGAGCACAAGCTGGCCGGTCAACACTGATCGACACCGCACCAGACCGACAAGGCCGCTTTCGAGCGGCCTTGTCGTTTCTGCCGCGAACCCTGCAGGAGCGAGCTTGCTCGCGATCCGCGCAACGGCCATTACCTGCGCGGCCCGATCAACCGCTATCGCGAGCAAGCTCGCTCCTACAATGGGCAGGCTTGCCCATGGAAATGGCGCCTGGCGTGTCGTTTTCTGCGCCTCGCTCGCGTAAACTTGCGCGCTTCTCGCAGCCCGCTAGGCTGCACATTACATATTTCAAAGGTGCCCGCCATGCCTTGGCTGCAAGTCCGTCTCGCCATCAGCCCAGAACAAGCCGAAACCTACGAAGACGCTTTTCTCGAAGTCGGCGCCGTTTCGGTGACCTTCATGGACGCCGAGGATCAGCCGATCTTCGAGCCGGAACTCAACACCACCCCGCTGTGGAATCACACTCACCTGCTGGCCCTGTTCGAAGGCGGCACCGAGGCTGCCAGCGTGCTGGCCCACCTCGAGCTGCTGACCGGCAGCCCGCTGCCCGAACACCACAGCGAAGTGATCGAAGACCAGGACTGGGAACGCAGTTGGATGGACAACTTCCAGCCGATGCGTTTCGGCCGGCGCCTGTGGATCGTCCCGAGCTGGCACGCCGCTCCCGAGCCGGACGCGGTCAACCTGCTGCTCGATCCGGGCCTGGCCTTCGGCACCGGCACGCACCCGACCACCGCGCTGTGCCTGGAATGGCTCGACGGCCAGGACCTGAAAGGCTGCAACGTGCTGGACTTCGGTTGCGGCTCCGGGATCCTGGCGATCGCCGCCCTGCTGCTGGGCGCCAAACAGGCGGTGGGCACCGACATCGACGTGCAGGCCCTGGAGGCCTCCCGCGACAACGCCGGGCGCAACAACATCGCCGAAGAGCTGTTCCCGCTCTATCTGCCGGAAGACCTGCCGCAGGTCCAGGCGGACGTGCTGGTCGCCAACATTCTCGCCGGCCCGCTGGTTTCCCTGGCGCCGCAGCTGTCCCGCCTGGTCAAGAGCGGCGGACGCCTGGCGCTGTCGGGCATCCTCGCCGAACAGGGTGAAGAAGTCGCGGCCGCCTACGCCCAGGACTTCGACCTGGATCCAATCGCCAACCTCGATGGCTGGGTACGCATCACCGGCCGTCGGCGCTAGAATGGCCGCCTGCATGAACCGGATCGCCGCATGACCGACAGTTTCGTCACCCAGTGCCCGCATTGCCAGACCAGCTTCCGCGTCAGCCACGCTCAGTTGAGCGTGGCCCGGGGCGTGGTGCGCTGCGGCTCGTGCCTGCAGGTGTTCAACGCCGCACGGCAGTTGCTTGAGCAACGCGCTGGCAAGGACGCTGTCGCTGCACCTTCCACACCGGCCCCCCCTGCCGAACCGCTGACCCCGCCGCCACCGCGGGCCATCAGCCAGAAGCAGTGGAGCGCCACCGAGCTCGACCTGGACAGCCTCGACCTGGACGAGGAGCTGGCCAAGCTCGAACAGCGGGAAATCCAGCCGACCAAGGCCTTCGGCCAGGAACGCGCCGCCAGGGAAGACACCCTCAGTGCCCGCCGCGACCAGCCGGATGCCGAAGAGGAACACTGGCCCGACAGCCTGTTCAGCCAGCCTCCAGGCAGCAGCGACGAGCTCGACGAAAAACCCGAGCAGCCAGCCGTCGATGCCGGCCGCTCCGGGCGTACCGAACCCTCGTTGTCCTTCAACCTGGACGATCTGGAAGACGAACCCAAGGCGCCCTCCCTGCTCCCGGACGACGACCTGGAGCCCATGCCGGCGCATGGCTCCCTGAAGGCCGACGAGCCCGACGAGATCGAGCCGCCTGCCAGCCCGGCGCCGCGCAACAAGCGTGGCCGCGCCGAGCCCGAGGCGCCGGACGCCGTGCTGCTGGACCTGGAAGACGACCCGATCCAGCTGGACTGGCAGAAGCGCCGCTCGCCCTGGGGCCGCCGCCTGCTCTGGGGCCTGTTGATCCTGCTGGCCGCCGCCGGCCTGGCGGGTCAGTACATCGCCTATCACTTCGACGAACTGGCGCGCCAGGACCAGTACCGCCCCTGGTTCCAGCAACTGTGCCCGGAACTGGGTTGCACCGTGCCCTCGAAGGTCGATATCGGCCGCATCAAGAGCAGCAACCTGGTGGTGCGCAGCCACCCGGACTTCAGCGGCGCCCTGGTAGTGGATGCGATCATCTACAACCGCGCGCCGTTCTCCCAGCCCTTCCCGCTGCTGGAACTGCGTTTCGCCGACCTCAACGGCCATCTGATCGCCAGTCGTCGCTTCAAGCCTGGCGAATACGTCAAGGGCGAACTCGAAGGCGTGTCGGAAATGCCGCCGCAGACGCCGATCCATATCGCGCTGGACATCCTCGATCCAGGCCCCAAGGCCGTCAACTACAGCCTAAGCTTCCACTCGCCCGAGTAAAACGGGCCATGCGACCAAAGGCCGCGCTGAAATTGGCGGCGGTTTTCTGACTGCTGCCCCAACGGACCAAACCGTTGGCAATAACAGAATAACTGTTCAGATTTTATCCAATTCAGCCTTTATCCGGTCATCGAGAGCGGGTATCATGCCAACCCTTTTTCGAACTCTCATGATCCGGCCCCACAACAGGGAAGTCCTATGTCGGCGGTACGCATCGGCCCATATACATTGCACAACGGCTTGATTCTCGCCCCCATGGCGGGTGTCACCGACCAGCCCTTTCGTCAGCTTTGCAAGCGGTTGGGTGCAGGCCTTGTAGTCTCGGAAATGGTCACCAGCGACATGAGTTTGTGGAACAGTCGCAAATCGCGTCTGCGCATGATCCACGAGGGCGATCCCGAGCCGCGCTCGGTACAGATCGCCGGTGGCGATGCACAGATGCTGGCGGATGCCGCCCGCGCCAACGTCGAGTTGGGCGCACAGATTATTGATATCAACATGGGTTGCCCGGCGAAGAAGGTCTGCAACAAGGCCGCCGGCTCCGCGTTACTGAAAGATGAAGATCTGGTGAACGAGATCCTGCAGGCCGTGGTGGCTGCAGTCGATGTGCCGGTCACCCTGAAGATCCGTACCGGCTGGGACCGGGCGAACAAGAACGGCCTGACGGTGGCGAAGATCGCCGAACAGGCAGGTATCACGGCATTGGCGGTCCATGGCCGGACCCGGGCCGACCTGTACACCGGTGAGGCCGAGTACGACACCATCGCTGCGATCAAGCAGGCGGTGTCGATCCCGGTCTTCGCCAACGGCGATATCGACTCGCCCGAGAAGGCCCGCCACGTCCTCGACGCTACCGGTGCCGACGGGCTGTTGATTGGCCGGGCCGCTCAGGGACGGCCATGGATTTTTCGTGAGATCGAACATTTTCTGCGTACCGGTCAAACCCTGCCGGCACCTGAGCTGTTCGAGGTGGAACGTATTCTGCTTGAGCATCTGGCCGCGCTGCATGCCTTCTATGGCGATGTCATGGGCGTACGCATTGCTCGCAAGCATGTGGGCTGGTATCTCGCAACTCTGCCGGGCGCCAGGGAGTTTCGCGCCCACTTCAATCGTTTGGAAGATACGGAAGCACAGTGCGCCAACGTTCGTGAGTTCTTTGCCGAGCGTTACAAGAGCCTGGTGACAGGGGACGGAGAGGGGGTGGCCGCATGACGATGATGACCGAGACTTTAGTGAGTGGAACAGCACCCGTGAGCGACAACGTGAATTTGAAACAGCACCTCAATACACCGAGCGAAGAAGGCCAGACCCTTCGCGGGAGTGTCGAGAAGGCGCTGCACAATTATTTCGCCCACCTTGAGGGCGCGGCCGTCACGGACGTGTACAACCTGGTGCTCTCCGAAGTCGAGGCTCCGTTGCTCGAAAGCGTGATGAACTACGTCAAGGGCAACCAGACCAAAGCCAGCGAGCTGCTCGGTCTGAACCGCGGCACCCTGCGCAAGAAACTCAAGCAGTACGATTTGCTGTAAGCATTCAATCAAACCAGAAAGGCGCCCGCGTAAAACCGGTCGCCTTTTTTGCTGACTCCTTTGCTTTTGATGGAAATTGAGATGACCGACCAGACTACCCGCCTGCCGATCCGCCGCGCCTTGATCAGTGTTTCCGACAAGACCGGGATCCTCGAATTCGCCAAGGAGCTGGAAGCCCTGGGCGTGGAGATCCTCTCCACCGGCGGGACCTTCAAACTGCTGCAGGACAACGGCGTGGCCGCAGTGGAAGTCGCGGATTACACCGGTTTCGCGGAAATGATGGACGGCCGGGTGAAGACCCTGCACCCGAAAATCCACGGCGGTATCCTCGGTCGTCGCGGTATCGACGACGCCATCATGAACGAGCACGGCATCAAGCCGATCGACCTGGTAGC
The DNA here is from genome assembly GCF_052044735.1 of Pseudomonas sp. 22526. Classification (NCBI taxonomy): domain Bacteria; kingdom Pseudomonadati; phylum Pseudomonadota; class Gammaproteobacteria; order Pseudomonadales; family Pseudomonadaceae; genus Pseudomonas; species Pseudomonas sp. 22526. The sequence goes on along the minus strand of NZ_JBQENK010000028.1, from coordinate 6,901 downwards.
GGTCAACCTCTACCCGTTCGAAGCCACCATCTCCAAGCCAGGCTGCGACCTGCCGACCGCCATCGAGAACATCGACATCGGCGGCCCGACCATGGTCCGCTCGGCGGCCAAGAACCACAAAGATGTGGCCATCGTGGTCAACGCCAGCGACTACGGCCAGGTGCTGGAAAGCCTGAAGGCCGGCGGCCTGACCTACGCCCAGCGTTTCGACCTGATGCTCAAGGCCTTCGAACACACCGCGGCCTATGACGGCATGATCGCCAACTACATGGGCACCGTGAACCAGGCGGCCGAAACCCTGACCACCGAAGGCCGCAGCGAATTCCCGCGCACCTTCAACAGCCAGTTCATCAAGGCCCAGGAAATGCGCTACGGCGAGAACCCGCACCAGAGCGCGGCGTTCTACGTGGAAGCCAAGCCCGCTGAAGTCGGCATCGCCACCGCTACTCAGTTGCAAGGCAAGGAACTGTCGTACAACAACGTGGCCGACACCGATGCAGCGCTGGAATGCGTGAAGAGCTTCGTCAAGCCGGCCTGCGTCATCGTCAAGCACGCCAACCCGTGCGGCGTGGCCGTAAGCCCCGACGCTGAAGGCGGTATCCGCCAGGCGTACGAGCTGGCCTACGCCACCGACACCGAATCGGCCTTCGGCGGCATCATCGCCTTCAACCGCGAACTGGACGCCGAGACCGCCAAGGCCATCGTCGAGCGTCAGTTCGTCGAAGTGATCATCGCCCCATCCGTGAGCGAAGAAGCCCGTGCAATCGTTGCCGCCAAGGCCAACGTGCGCCTGCTGGCCTGCGGCCAATGGTCGGCGGACCGTGTTCCGGCCTGGGACTACAAGCGCGTCAACGGTGGCCTGCTGGTGCAGAGCCGCGACATCGGCATGATCGGCGCCGACGACCTGAAAGTGGTGACCCAGCGCGCCCCGACCGAACAGGAAATCCACGACCTGATCTTCGCCTGGAAAGTGGCCAAGTTCGTCAAGTCCAACGCCATCGTCTACGCCAAGAACCGTCAGACCATCGGCGTCGGCGCCGGCCAGATGAGCCGCGTGAACTCCGCCCGTATCGCCGCGATCAAGGCTGAACACGCCGGCCTGCAAGTGCAGGGCGCGGTCATGGCGTCCGATGCGTTCTTCCCGTTCCGCGACGGCATCGACAACGCGGCCAAGGTCGGCATCACCGCGGTGATCCAGCCAGGCGGCTCGATGCGCGACAACGAAGTGATCGCCGCCGCCGACGAGGCCGGCATTGCCATGGTGTTCACCGGCATGCGCCACTTCCGCCACTAAGTCTTACTGGGGCGCCACCCTCCCCTGTAGCCGCTGCCGAAGGCTGCGATAAGACCCGAAGGGTCTTCAGCGATCTGAAATCCTGCAACCGCTTCGCGGTTGATCGCAGCCTGGCGGCAGCGGCTACAAGGTCAGGCTTGCGCGCTTCCCCGAATTTGCGTCATCCGAGGTTTTTGAAATGAATGTACTGATCATTGGTAGCGGCGGTCGTGAACACGCCCTGGCCTGGAAAGTCGCTCAAGACCCACGGGTCGAGAAAGTCTTCGTTGCCCCGGGCAACGCCGGCACCGCCATCGAAGCCAAGTGCGAGAACGTGGCCATCGACGTATTGGCCCTCGAGCAGCTGGCCGACTTCGCCGAGAAGAACGTTTCCCTGACCATCGTCGGTCCGGAAGTCCCGCTGGTTGCCGGCGTGGTCGACCTGTTCCGCTCCCGCGGCCTGGACTGCTTCGGTCCGACCGCTGGCGCCGCCCAGCTGGAAGGTTCGAAAGCCTTCACCAAGGATTTCCTGGCTCGCCACAAGATCCCGACCGCCGACTACCAGAACTTCACCGAGATCGAGCCGGCCCTGGCTTATCTGCGGGAAAAGGGCGCGCCGATCGTGATCAAGGCCGACGGCCTGGCCGCCGGTAAGGGCGTGATCGTCGCCATGACCCTGGCCGAGGCCGAAGACGCCGTGCGCGACATGCTGGCCGGCAATGCCTTCGGCGACGCGGGTTCGCGTGTGGTGATCGAAGAGTTCCTCGACGGCGAGGAAGCCAGCTTCATCGTCATGGTCGACGGCAAGAACGTGCTGCCCATGGCTACCAGCCAGGACCACAAACGCGTCGGCGACGGCGACAGCGGCCCGAACACCGGCGGCATGGGTGCCTACTCCCCGGCCCCGGTGGTCACCGCCGATGTGCACCAGCGCGTGATGGACCAGGTGATCTGGCCGACCGTGCGCGGCATGGCCGACGAAGGCAACGTCTACACCGGTTTCCTGTACGCCGGTCTGATGATCGACAAGGCCGGCAACCCGAAGGTCATCGAGTTCAACTGCCGCTTCGGCGACCCGGAAACCCAACCGGTGATGCTGCGCCTGCAGTCGAGCCTGGTGCTGCTGGTCGAGGCCGCCCTGGCCCAGGCGCTGGACAAGGTCGAAGCACAATGGGATCCACGTCCGAGCCTGGGCATCGTCCTGGCCGCCGGCGGCTATCCTGGTGACTACGCCAAAGGCGCGGTGATCGAAGGCCTGGACGCAGCCGCCACACTGGAAGGCAAAGTCTTCCACGCCGGTACCGCGCTCAAGGACGGTCAAGTCGTAACCTCCGGCGGCCGTGTGCTCTGCGCCACCGCCCTGGGCGACAGCGTGGGTGCCGCCCAGCAGCAGGCTTACCAACTGGCAGCTAAGATCGATTGGCAAGGCTGCTTCTACCGCAAAGACATCGGTTACCGGGCCATTGCCCGCGAGCGTGGCGAAAATCAGGAGTAATCCTGTCTTCCTGTCCGGCAGGGGCCCCAGGCCCTTGCCGGACGGCTCCAGCGCCGCGCATAGTTATAATCTGGCATCAACCTACGAAGGGATTTCGCCGTGCGCTGGCTCAGGACTGCCATAGGTTTCACCGTCACTCTGCTGACCCTGCTCTGCTTGATCCCGGCCCAGGCCGCACAAGGCAGTAACTGGGCCGTTTTGCTCGATGAACAGGCCGACCTGCAACTGAGCGATATCCGCTCCCCGCGCTACACCAATCAATTCAGCCCGATCGAACTGGAACGCATCACCGCCGCCGAACCCGGAGGCGCGTTATGGCTGCGTTTCAAACTGCAACCGGGCACACACGAACAACTGCTGCGGATCTTCGCGCCTGACCTGTCACGTCTGGACATGTATGTGCTCGACGGCGACAACCTGGTCGAGCAACTGACCTCCGGCACCCAGCAGCCCCAGGCCGAACGGCCTCTGCCCAGCAGCGACTTCATGCTGCCGCTGCCGCAGAACCAGAAGACCCTCGATGTCTATCTGCGCCTGGTCTCCGACCATCAGCTGCGCCCTTATATCACCCTGCAATCGGCGGTCATGACCGCGGCCAATCAGGGCCAGAGCGTGCTCTACGGCCTGCTGTTCGGCTGCATGGGCATGCTGATGCTGCACAACCTGGTGCGCTACGCCTACACCCGCTCGCGCAGCAGCCTGTGGCTGGCTTCCTGCGAAGCCTTGGTCATGCTCAGCCTGGCGCTGATGCTCAACCTGTTCGGCCCCTGGCTGCCGGACTGGCACGCGATACAGACCCCCGGCGCCTACCTGGCACTGTTGCTGACCACCCCGTGCGGGCTGATGTTCGTCTATCGCTTTTTTGCCCCGCTGGGCCCGCACCCGCTGAACAAGCTGCTGCTGGTGGACATCCTGATGGTCAGCCTGTGCAGCCTGTTGCTGATGTTCGTCGACTCGCTGCCGCTGAATCTCATCACCTACGGCCTGGTGGCCCTGGTCGGCCTGAGCATGCTGTTCATCGCCGGTTATCACTGGCACAAAGGCTACCGCCCGGCGCGCTACTTCGTGGCCGGCATGGGCATCTTCAACATCGGCGCGCTGATCGTGCTGCCGGCGCTGCTGGGGCTGACCATGGTCGCGCCCCAGGGGCTGATCATCACCCTGCTGGTGACCATGTGCCTGAGCGGGCTGGCGATGAGCATCGCCCTGGGCGAGCGCCAGCGCAGCATCACCGAGGATGAGTTCAGCGTCAGCCGCGACCTCGCCGCCAGCAACGCCGAGGTCAATGCCAAGGCCGAGTTCCTGGCGAAGATCAGCCATGAGATCCGCACACCGATGAACGGCGTGCTGGGCATGACCGAACTGCTGCTGGGCACGCCGCTGTCGGTCAAGCAGCGCGACTACGTGCAGACCATCCACAGCGCCGGCAACGAGCTGCTGACCCTGATCAACGAGATCCTCGACATCTCCAAGCTCGAGTCCGGGCAGATCGAGCTGGACGACGTGCAGTTCGACCTCAATGCATTGATCGAAGACTGCCTGAGTATTTTCCGCGCCAAGGCCGAGCAGCAGAATGTCGAGCTGATCAGCTTCATCCAGCCGCAGGTGCCGCGCGTGATCAGCGGCGACCCGACCCGCTTGCGCCAGGCCATGCTCAGCCTGCTGGAAAACGCCCTGAAGAAGACCGACGAAGGCGAGGTCCTGGTGGTAGTCGCGCTGGACGAGCGCACCAGCAAACCGCGCCTGCGCATCGCCGTGCAGGACAGCGGCCAGCCGATGGAAGCCGAAGAGCGCGATGCCCTGCTGCACTCGGAACTGCACAGCAAGAACTTCCTCGCCAGCACGCGCCTGGGCGGCAATCTCGGCCTGGTCATCGCCCGCCAGCTGATCCTGCTGATGCATGGCGAGTTCGGGATCAAGACCAGCGCCAACCAGGGCAGCACCCTGTGGCTGACCCTGCCGCTGGACCCGGAGCGCCTGGAGCACCCGACCTCCGACCTGGATGGCCCGCTGCAAGGGGCGCGGGTGTTGGTAGTGGACGACAACGACACCTGCCGCAAGGTTCTGGTGCAGCAATGCAGCGCCTGGGGCCTGAACGTCAGCGCCGTGCCTTCAGGCAAGGAAGCCCTGGCCCTGCTGCGCACCAAGGCGCACCTGCGCGACTACTTCGACGTGGTGCTGCTCGACCAGAACATGCCCGGCATGACCGGCATGCAACTGGCGGCCAAGATCAAGGAAGACCCGAGCCTGAACCACGACATCCTGCTGATCATGCTCACCGGCATCAGCAACGCGCCGAGCAAGGTCATCGCGCGCAATGCCGGGGTCAAGCGCATCCTCGCCAAACCGGTGGCCGGCTATACCCTCAAGACCACCCTGGCCGACGAGCTGACCCAGCGCAACAAGGGCCAGTTCGTGCCGCATCAGCCCCATGCGCTGAGCGGGGTTCCGGTGCCGGTCAAGGTGCCGAGCGACTTCCGCATCCTGGTGGCCGAGGACAACAGCATTTCCACCAAGGTGATCCGCGGCATGCTCGGCAAGCTCAACCTGCAGCCCGATACCGCAAGCAACGGCGAAGAAGCCCTGCAAGCGATGAAGGCCCAGCGCTACGATCTGGTGCTGATGGACTGCGAGATGCCGATCCTCGACGGTTTCTCCGCCACCCAGCAGCTGCGGGCCTGGGAAGTCGGCAACCAGCGCGTGCGCACGCCGGTGGTGGCGCTGACCGCGCACATCCTCACCGAACACAAGGAACGCGCGCGGCAGGCCGGCATGGACGGGCACATGGCCAAGCCGGTGGAGCTGTCGCAACTGCGCGAGCTGATCGAACACTGGGTGGCGCAGCGCGACCTGCAGGACCGCACCACGGCGCAACCGTCCTGAGCCGACAGCACGGCAAACGCCTGTTAAACTCCGCTCGCCCTCCCTCGCTGTGAGTTTGCGCCATGCTCCATGTGCTGTTCAGCGTGTACCTGAAGATGCTGGTGCTCTACAGCCCCTTCTTCGTCCTGTCCTGCTTCATCAGCCTGACTCGCGGCTACTCCAACAAGGAGCGTCGACGCCTGGCATGGAACGTCGCCTTGGCGACCCTGGCCTCCAGCGTGCTGCTGTATCTGTTCGGACGGGTGATCTTCAGCGTGTTCGGCATCACCGTGGACGCCTTCCGCATCGGCGCGGGCAGCGTGCTGTTCATCTCGGCGCTGGGCATGGCCCAGGGCAAGTCGGCGATCCAGACCGACAACGTGCAGCAGGACGTGACCATAGTACCGCTGACCATCCCGCTGACCGTCGGCCCCGGCACCATCGGCGCCCTGCTGGTGATGGGCGTCGGCCAGCCGCACTGGGACGACAAACTCACCGCGATCCTCAGCATCGCCCTGGCCAGCTTCACCGTCGGCGTGGTGCTGTACCTGTCCAACCGCATCGAGCGAATCCTGGGTGACCAAGGCTTGCAGATCGTCAGCCGACTGATGGGGCTGTTCGTCTGCGCCCTGGCGGCGCAGATCATCTTTACCGGGGTCAAGGGGTATCTGGGTTAGAGGCAGCAGCAAGCTACAAGCTGCAAGAACAAGCAGGCTCACTGGGGACAGTGAGCCTGTGCTGTTTCTGGGGTAGGGGTTTTTAAGCGTCCAGGCGCCACTGCAAGGCATCCAGGGCATCGCAGCCGTCTTGCAGCAACAGGTGGGCAGCGTTGACGAAGTGACTCAGGTCGCGCTCGCTCACGCCTTTGAGGCTCAGGCAGTTGAGGCTGTGCATCAGATCCCGCGAGGCCTTGATGCGCTGCACCGCGCCGCCATGCAGATCGGCTGCGGGCGCGTTGCGATCGAGGTGGAACACCGGGGTGGGGGTGAGATTGCTTTGTAGGGGGATGAAGTCGGTCATTGGGAAGCTCCATGGTTAGCATTTCTGCACTCATAGGCTCGCTTTCCGACCGGCTAAGATCGGCCGCCGATGCGTCGGCGACCGGACAACTATGGCGATACAGGAAATCAGCGACAACCCTTAATGTGTTGCTATTACCTTCTGCAAAACCAGACCTGCCTCCCAGACACCCCCACGCCTGTAGCCGCTGCCGAGCCCGCGAGGCTGCGATAGGACCGAAGGTCCTTCTGCGGTTTCGAGATCCCTGCGCC
>NZ_JBQENK010000027.1:0-82306 GCF_052044735.1 Pseudomonas sp. 22526 | reverse complement strand
CCGGAACGGTCGCGGGGATCTTCAGGACGCGGGAGGGCCTGCGGCCCTATCGCAGCCTGCGGCAGCGGCTACAGGATCAGTGAGGCAGGTAGACGGTCAGCATCTGGCCTGGCTTGAGGGCCTGGCCGGCGCGGGGATTCCAGCGCTTGAGGTGTTGCATCTCGACGTTGAAGCGCTTGGCCACCATGTACAGCGAATCGCCTTGCTTGACCTTGTACTGGGTCGACTTCTTGTCGGCGCTGGCGACCATGGTCTTCTTGCCGGAGGCCTTGGCGCTGGTTTTGCTGCTGGCCTTGGCTTTGCTGGTGTCCTGCATGACCAGGGTCTGGCCGACCTTGAGCTGCTTGCCGCTCAGCTTGTTCCAGCGTTGCAGGTCCTTGACGTCGACCTTGTTGGCCTTGGCGATCTGCGACAGGTTATCGCCCCGCTTGACCCGGTAGTTGCGCTTGGCCTGGGCCATTTCGCGACTGTCGGCACCCTCGAACACCGGCTTGAACGAACGCTGGCTGATCAGTTCTTCGGGCTTCATGGTCGACAGGCTGGCGCTCAGCAGTTGCGCCTTGGATGTCGGCACCAGCAGGTGCTGGGGACCGTCGATAGTGGTGCGCTGCTTGAAGGCCGGGTTGAGCTGGAACAGCTCGTCCTCGTCGATATTGGCCACCGCGGCGACCTTGGACAGGTCCATACGCTGGTTGATTTCGACGACCTGGAAATAGGGTTCGTTGGCGATCGGGTTCAGGTTGACGCCATAGGCTTCGGGCGCCAGCACCACCTGGGACAGGGCCAGCAGCTTGGGCACGTAGGCCTGGGTTTCCGACGGCAGCGGCAGGTTCCAGTAGTCGGTGGGCAGGCCGAGCTTCTCGTTGCGCTCGATGGCCCGGCTGACCGTGCCTTCGCCGGCGTTGTAGGCCGCCAGGGCCAGCAGCCAGTCGCCGTTGAACATGTCGTGCAGGCGGGTCAGGTAATCCATGGCCGCGGTGGTCGAGGCGGTGATGTCGCGACGGCCATCGTAGAAGCGGGTCTGGCGCAGGTTGAAGGAACGACCGGTGGACGGGATGAACTGCCAGAGGCCTACCGCGTCGGCCCGGGAATACGCCATCGGGTTGTAGGCGCTCTCGATCACTGGCAGCAGGGCCAGCTCCAGCGGCATGTTGCGTTCTTCAAGGCGCTCGACGATGTAATGGATATAGAGGCTGCCGCGTTCGCTGGCATTCTCGAGAAACGATGGATTGCTGGCGAACCACAGGCGCTGCTGTTCGATGCGCGGGTTGACGCCGATGCCTTCCTGCAACTGGAAACCTTCGCGCATGCGCTCCCAGACGTCCTGGGGCAATTGCGGGCTGGGTTTTTCATTCAGCCAGATGGGTTTCTGCTTGATGCGGGCGTTGAAATTCTGGGTGTGCGAAGCGTCGGTTTGCGGGACGTGGCTCGTGCTTTGGCAGCCCGCCAGAGTGGCGGACACAGCCACCGCGATGGCTTGAGCCAACCGCGTCAATGCGTCTGAATTGATGGATTTACGAATAGATGACGACATTGGCTGGAAGTAAGTTCCGGGCAAAAATGTCGGGCGATTCTAGAAAGCGCACCCGGTGAGGTCAACCATTCAGAATTTTCGTACCAACAGGCAACCCGCTTAGAACTTATCTTTCCAAGCCCGCAAGGCAGCAAAAACCGCACTCTGAGCCCGGTTATCGAGGCCGTTCCGTTCGTCCGCTTTTTGTTTAACGGATGTTTCACCGGTACGCAGGAAGGGGTTGGTGAGTTTTTCCAGGGCCAGGGTGGAGGGCAGGGTCATTTTGCCGTTTTCCCGCAATTCGCTGACTTTTTGCAGGCGCTCGGCGATGTCCGGGTTGTCCGGTTCCACCGCCTGGGCAAAACGCAGGTTGCTCAGGGTGTATTCGTGGGTGCAGTACACCAGGGTGTCTTCGGGCAGCGCGGCCAGGCGGCTCAGGGAGTGGTGCATCTGCTCCGGCGTGCCCTCGAACAGGCGCCCGCAACCGGCGGCGAACAGGGTGTCGCCACAAAACAGCAGGCCGTGATGGTAGTAGGCAATGTGCCCCAGGGTATGCCCGGGCACCGCGTAGATCTCGAAGTCCCAGCCAAGGATGTTGGCCCGGTCGTTGTCGTTCAGGGCCACGTCGCGCCCCGGGATGTTTTCGTTGGCCGGGCCCCAGACCTTGGCGCCGCTGGCTTTTTTCAGCTGTTCGACACCGCCGACGTGGTCGTGGTGGTGATGGGTCACCAGGATATCGCTCAACTCCCAGCCCGGATGCCGGGCGAGCCAGGCCTGTACCGGTGCGGCGTCACCCGGGTCGACCACTGCGCAACGCTGATGGCGATGGTCCTGTAACAACCAGATGTAGTTATCGGTGAACGCGGGCAGGGCACTGATCTGTATCATCGTTGGAGTCGCCAAGCGGAAAACATTGGCGCATCTTAGAACTTCTTGGCGGGTTGGAGAATGCAATGACCGATAAAGCGTTCGCTCAGGCCGATCCTGACTGGCTGGCTCTCATCAGTGCCGCCCGTGAGTGGCTGTCCGGGCCACTAGGGCAATTTCTGCTGGATGAAGAACGGCGCATGCTCGACGACGAGCTGGGGCGCTTCTTCGGCGGCTATCTGGTGCATTACGGCCCGTCGGCGCAAACCCCGCCGGCGGCGCCTCAGGTGCAGCGCAATGTACGCCTGGGCGCGCCGCTGCCCGGCGTGGAGATCGTTTGCGAAGAGCAGGCCTGGCCCCTCAGCGAGCACGCCGCCGATGTGGTGGTGCTGCAGCACGGCCTGGATTTCTGCCTGTCGCCCCACGGCCTGCTGCGCGAAGCCGCCAGCGCCGTGCGGCCCGGCGGGCATCTGTTGATCATCGGTATCAATCCCTGGAGCAGCTGGGGCCTGCGCCATGTGTTCGCCCATGACGCCTTGCGCAAGGCGCGCTGCATTTCCCCGTCGCGGGTTGCCGACTGGTTGAACCTGCTGGGCTTCGCGCTGGAGAAACGCCGCTTCGGGTGCTATCGTCCGCCGCTTGCCTCGGCGGCCTGGCAGGCTCGGTTGGCCGGCTGGGAGCGCAAGGCCGGTGACTGGCAACTGTCCGGCGGCGGCTTCTACCTGCTGGTGGCACGCAAGATAGTGGTCGGCCTGCGCCCGGTGCGCCAGGTACGCCGCGAGCCGATGGGCAAGCTGGTGCCGCTGCCGATGGCCAAGGTCAACCGCCGGCACAGCGAACCCCCTCTTTAATTCAGCCGGGCCGAATCTGCCCGGCTTGGGCGTTGTCGATCGACGATCGGCAAGCCACAGGTATTTTCGATTGGAAGTCTGGCATGAGCGATAGCGTAGAAATCTTCACCGACGGCGCCTGCAAGGGCAATCCTGGCCCGGGGGGCTGGGGCGCACTGCTGGTGTTCAAGGGCGTGGAGAAGGAACTCTGGGGCGGCGAAGCCAACACCACCAACAACCGCATGGAGCTGATGGCGGCGATCCGCGGCCTGGAAGAGCTCAAGCGCGAGTGCCAGGTGATCCTGGTCACCGACTCGCAGTACGTGATGAAGGGCATCAACGAGTGGATGGCCAACTGGAAAAAGCGCGGCTGGAAAACCGCGGCCAAGGAACCGGTGAAAAATGCCGACCTGTGGCAGCAGCTCGATGAGCAGGTCAACCGCCACCAGGTCACCTGGAAATGGGTGCGCGGCCATACCGGTCACCACGGCAACGAGCGGGCCGACCAACTGGCCAACCGCGGCGTCGACGAGGTCCGCGGTTACAAACAGGCCTGATGCCCTGGACGGGTAGTCAGTCGCAACGCAGCGGCCGTTCGAGCCGCTGCTTCATTTCCCCCATCGCGCGGGGCGAATCCACCAGCACCGCATCCATCTTCAGGCAGGCGGCCGCCTGGTAATCCTCGGCCGTATTGACCCCGATCGCCAGCATCCGCACCTTGCCCCGGGACTGGAAGCAATCCACCGCGGCGGGTGTCCACAGCCGGGCATCCACCTTGGAGCGGGCCTCGCCCAGGGTGAAAGTCTCGACCAACTGCACCGGGCGCCGGTACTCGAAAGCCACCCAACTGGCCGGTGCTGGCGGCGCCGTGCAGCTGTGGGCCAGGGCGACGCTGGCCAGGCGATCCCGAGTGTTGTCCCGGGACTCGAACAGCCGCGCCTGCGGGTATTGCGCGAACGCCTGCTGGTAGCTGGCATCGGTGGAGTAGATCAACACCCGGTTCCAGGCGTGCAGCTGCTCCAGCAATTGGGCGACCGCCTTGGCCTGAGGCGCGGCGGGCAGGGCCTTCATATCGAGAATGACCGGCACGGCGTCGGGGATCGCCGCCAGCGCTTGCTGCAATGAGGGAATGGTCACCGCCTGGGAGCGATAGGGAAATGTCACCTGGCCATCGGTCGCGGTCTGCTTGAAGTTCCAGCCGGCATTCAACGTTTGCAACTGCGCCAGGGTTTTCTCGCTGACCGCGCCGGATGCCGGGGTATTGGCGCTCAGGTCCGCCGGTCGGTACAGCACCGGCACGCCGTCGCGGCTCAGTTGCACCGTCAGCCAGAGCATGTCTGCACGGTTGCGCAGGGCGTTGTCGATGGCCAGCAGGGTGTTCTCGGGAAAGTCCGCGGCACCGCCGCGATGGGCGACGATCAAGGGGGCTTGTCCGGCGTCGGGGCCAGTTGCTGGCAGGGAAGAACAGCCACTGATGAAGGCCGCGGCCAACAGCAGTGGGATCATCTGTCGAGTCTTGAGCATGGGAGGGCGGTTTCCTGGAAGTGAGTGCAAGGCCGGGTGCCTGCACCCGCCCGCCTGAGTGGCCGTACGGTAGCGCAATGGCCTCGCTCATTTAAACAAACGCGTGATGCGCGGGGTGAATTAGTGGCGCGGTTCCGGGGCGATCAAAGGGTGAGGATGGCGCTGGCCAGTTGCAGGTCTGAGTACCCTGGGTTGCCGAGCGTTTGGCGAATGTGCCGCATGGCCGCTTCCAACTGGGCACCGCGGATCTCGCCGGCGCTGGCGACAAAGGCTGCGGCATCGGTCTTGGCGGCGAGCACGAGTTTGTCGTCCTTGAACGAGCTGGTGGCCTTCGAGCTGCCTTCGGTGGCGCTCAAGGCCAGGCTCATGGTGATGTCGGTGCTGATCACCAGGCTGGTGGCCTGGCCGATGTCGGCGAACAGGCAGGCGCAGAGCAGTAATGGCAGTCGGGTTTTGCAGGTGGTCATGGCAGGCTGGAGTCCGCTGAAAATATCGTCGGGCACCCTAACAAGCCGCCGTGCGGCGAACTGCATGAGCTTTGCGAATGATTGTTAAAAACTGCGCAGGCCGGGGACAAGCGAATCCGCCATGCGTGCCATGCCGCGAGAGCGTGCTAAAATCCCGCGCCTTGAAAGACTTCCACCGTTGAGAACTGACCCCTGATGGCCAACAGATCTGTTGTACTCGATACCGAAACCACCGGCATGCCGGTGACCGACGGCCACCGGATCATTGAAATCGGTTGCGTCGAGTTGATCGGACGGCGCCTGACCGGTCGGCATTTCCACGTCTACCTGCAACCGGATCGCGAGAGCGACGAGGGCGCGATCGGCGTCCACGGCATCACCAACGAGTTCCTGGTGGGCAAGCCGCGCTTCGCCGAAGTCGCCGATGAGTTCTTCGAGTTCATCCAGGGCGCGCAGCTGATCATCCACAACGCGGCGTTCGACGTTGGCTTCATCAACAACGAATTCGCCCTGATGGGCCAGCACGACCGCGCCGACATCACCCAGCACTGCACAATCCTCGACACCCTGTTGATGGCCCGGGAACGTCACCCCGGCCAGCGCAACAGCCTCGATGCCTTGTGCAAGCGCTACGACGTCGACAACTCCGGCCGTGAACTGCACGGCGCCTTGCTCGACTCGGAGATTCTCGCCGACGTCTACCTGACCATGACCGGCGGCCAGACCAGCCTGTCCCTGGCCGGCAACGCTTCGGACGGCAATGGCAGCGAAGGTTCGGGCAACCGCGCCAGCGAAATCCGTCGCCTGTCGGCGGATCGCCAGCGCGGGCGGATCATTCGCGCCAGCGAAGCCGAACTGGCCGAGCACCAGGTGCGTCTCGAGATCATCGCCAAATCCGCCGGTGCCCCGGCGCTCTGGACCCAGCTGGCGGAAGCCAAGGCCCAGCAGCAGTAGTTGTTCGTGAGCGACCTTTTGTTACAGGAGGTCGTTGACGGGGTTCCGCGCCGGCCCCCGAGCTTCTACCCTGAGGTGATTGGCGGACCCTTGTCCGCCGCCTCAGGATGCCTGGTGCCATGTACAAAGACCTGAAATTCCCCGTCCTTATCGTGCATCGCGACATCAAGGCCGACACCGTCGCCGGCGACCGGGTGCGGGGGATCGCCAGGGAGCTGGAGCAGGAAGGCTTCAGTATCTTTTCCGCGGTGGACTATGCCGAAGGGCGCTTGGTGGCTTCTACCCATCACGGCCTGGCCTGCATGCTGATCGCCGCCGAAGGCGCCGGGGAAAACACCCACCTGTTGCAGAACATGGTGGAACTGATCCGCCTGGCCCGGGTGCGCGCACCAAACCTGCCGATCTTCGCCCTGGGCGAGCAGGTGACCCTGGAAAATGCCCCGGCCGACGCCATGAGCGAGCTCAATCAGCTGCGCGGCATCCTTTACCTGTTCGAAGACACCGTGCCGTTTCTGGCGCGCCAGGTGGCGCGGGCGGCGCGCAACTACCTCGATGGCCTGTTGCCGCCGTTCTTCAAGGCACTGGTGCAGCACACGGCCGACTCCAACTATTCCTGGCACACCCCGGGGCACGGCGGTGGCGTGGCCTATCACAAGAGCCCGGTGGGGCAGGCGTTTCACCAGTTCTTCGGTGAGAACACCCTGCGTTCGGATTTGTCGGTGTCGGTTCCGGAACTGGGCTCGCTGCTCGATCACACCGGGCCCCTGGCGGAAGCCGAGGCGCGGGCGGCGCGCAATTTCGGCGCCGACCATACCTTTTTCGTGATCAATGGCACCTCGACTGCCAACAAGATCGTCTGGCATTCCATGGTCGGTCGCGACGACCTGGTGCTGGTGGATCGCAACTGCCACAAGTCGGTGCTGCACGCGATCATTATGACCGGCGCCATCCCGCTGTTCCTCTGTCCGGAGCGCAACGAACTGGGGATCATCGGCCCCATCCCCCTGAGCGAATTCAGCCGCGAGTCGATCCAGGCCAAGATCGACGCCAACCCGCTGACCCAGGGCCGGCCGGCGAAGGTCAAGCTGGCGGTGGTCACCAACTCGACCTACGACGGCCTCTGCTACAACGCCGAACTGATCAAGCAGAGCCTGGGCAACAGCGTCGAGGTGCTGCATTTCGACGAGGCCTGGTACGCCTACGCGGCCTTCCATGAGTTCTTCGAGGGGCGTTACGGCATGGGCACCTCGCGCAGCGCCGACAGCCCGCTGGTGTTCACCACCCATTCCACCCACAAGCTGCTGGCGGCGTTCAGCCAGGCCTCGATGATCCATGTGCAGGACGGCGGTGCCCGGCAGCTGGACCGCGACCGCTTCAACGAAGCCTTCATGATGCACATCTCCACCTCGCCGCAGTACAGCATCATCGCCTCGCTGGACGTGGCCTCGGCGATGATGGAAGGGCCGGCGGGGCGCTCGCTGCTGCAGGAAATGTTCGACGAGGCCCTGAGCTTCCGCCGGGCCCTGGCCAACCTGCGCCAGCACATCGCCGCCGATGACTGGTGGTTTTCCATCTGGCAGCCAGAGCGGGTGGAAGGCATCGATCAGGTCAGCACCGCGGACTGGCTGCTGGAGCCGGAAGGCGAGTGGCACGGGTTCGCCGGGGTGACCGACGACTATGTGCTGCTGGACCCGATCAAGGTCACCCTGGTGATGCCCGGGCTCACCGCCGGCGGCGCCCTGAGCGAGCGCGGGATACCGGCGGCGGTGGTCAGCAAGTTTCTCTGGGAGCGCGGCCTGGTGGTGGAAAAGACCGGCCTGTATTCCTTCCTGGTGCTGTTCTCCATGGGCATCACCAAAGGCAAGTGGAGCACGCTGCTGACCGAGCTGCTGGAGTTCAAGCGCAACTACGACGCCAATGTCAGCCTCGCCGCCTGCCTGCCGAGCATCGCCCAGCAGGACATGGCGCGGTACCAGGGCATGGGCCTGCGCGACCTCTGCGACCAGTTGCATGCCTGCTACCGCAGCAATGCTACGGCCAAGCACCTCAAGCGCATGTACACCGTGCTGCCGGAGGTGGCGATGAAACCCGCCGACGCCTACGATCAGCTGGTGCGGGGCGAGGTCGAGGCGGTGTCCATCGATGCCCTCATCGGGCGGGTGGCGGCGGTGATGCTGGTGCCATACCCGCCGGGTATTCCATTGATCATGCCGGGCGAGCGCTTCACCGAATCTACCCGCTCGATCATCGATTACCTGGCCTTTGCCCGTACGTTCGATAGCAGCTTTCCCGGCTTTGTCGCGGATGTGCATGGATTGCAGCATGAAGACGAAGGCAATGGGCGGCAGTACACCGTCGATTGCATCAAGGTTTGAGGACGTTTCCCGCTATGCAGCCAATGATCAATCCCAAGTATCCCGGCCTGTCGGTGCGCGTCGCCGACGAGGGTTTCGCCGCTTACGTCTGGGGCAGCGACTTCAGCTTCGAAGTCAGCGCCTATGCCCAGGCACAGAGCGAACAGGCGGTGGCCAAGTGGCCGTTGCACCACATCACCCCGTACCGCAAGTGCTACGGCATCGACCCCGAAGAGTTCAGCAGCTATCGCGATGCCGCCGACAGCGCGGTGTTCATGGCTTACCTGGACGACGAGCCGGTCGGCCATCTGGTGGTCAGCACCAACTGGAACGGCTACGCCCATATCGACGAGCTGGCGGTGCACGCGCCGGCGCGGCGTCACGGGGTGGCCAAGGCCTTGCTGGACGTGGCGCAGTTCTGGAGCCGCAAGAAAAAACTGCCGGGCATCATGCTCGAGACCCAGAACAACAACCTGGGAGCCTGCCGGCTCTATGAGCGCTGCGGTTATGTGGTCGGCGGCATCGATCACCTGCGTTATCGCGGGATCGACCCGACCACGGCCGAGGTGGCGATTTTCTGGTATCGGCTGTTCAACGACGAGCTGGCACGGGAAGCCGGGGTCTAGCCAGCCAACATGCTTTCGGCCTTTTCCGTGAGGGTTTCCAGCAGCGCCTCCAGGGTCGGTGAGGACGGGTTGCCGCTGCGGGTCAGGGCATAGAGGGTGACCGGGATCGGTGGCGACAGCGGACAGACGTCCAGGCCGCCCTCGCGCGCGCCGAGGGCGGTGAAGGGGTCGACAATCGCCAAACCTTCGCCGGCTTCGACCATGCTGCGCATCATCTGATGGGTCTGTACCCGGGTATGGATGCTCGGGCTGGGGCGCAGGTTCTGCAACTTGCTGTCCAGGGTCACGCTCAGCGGATCCTGGCCTTCCAGGCCGACCATGGCCTGGCCCGCCAGGTCCTGCAGGGAAATGTACTTCTGCTTCGGTTGCAGCCAGCCGTGGGGGGCCAGCAGTTGCAGCTTGCCCTGGGCCAGGGCGGTGCACTGGATATCGGGGTGGTCGGGATTGTGCAGGCTCAGGCCCAGGTCGCCTTCGCGCAGCAACAGGCTCTTGACCATGTCGCGGGTGCCCTGGCTGGCAAGGTTGCACGGGGTGTCGGGAAAACGCCGGCGCAGGGCGGCGATGCTCTGTGGCAACAGCTGCTGGGCCAGGGGCGGGGTGCCGATGATGCGCAAGGGCGGCGCCTGGTATTGCTTCAGGCTGTCGGCCAGGCGTTGCACGGGTTCGAAGGCGTCATACAGGGTGGCGATCGCCGGCTGTAGCTCGCGGGCCTCCCGGGTGGCTTGCAGGCGTCCGCGAACACTGGCGAAGAGCATGAAGCCCGATTGGCTTTCGGCGTCGCGCAGGATCGCTTCCACCTCGGCCACCGGCAGTTGCAACAGCTCGGCGGCCGTGCCCAGGTGACCGGTTTGCAGGAGCGCCTGAATCACTTCGATATGACGTAAACGCATGCTTGAAGTCCATGTCCAGCCGGTGAGGGATTCACACTGAATCCTAACTCATGTCTGCGCATATGACTTCTGCTCATAACGGCACGTTATGAAGGAAGAATGGTCTCGGGTTCGCGAATAAGGGTGATGCCCGCTTGCACGAGGAGGAACTGGTTGTCGTCCATTTTGTTGACGCGGTCGCCAATGGCCAGGCGATAGGTGGTGACGGGCTCCGAGCCGGCGATGCCCTCTGGTGAGGGGGTGGATTCCTGGAACTCATGCACCGAATAGACACGGCCTTCCGCGTCCCTTGCATGAAATTGTCCGACGAGTACTGCTGCCATCTTTAGAGCCTCTGGAGATAAAACACTCAATTCGCGGTCCTGTAGACCCTGCCTTGGCGAAGTAAGTTTAGCGGCGGAAAAAAAATAGTCCGCGGCCCTGATTGCAGCTGGCATGCAGCGGTGTGACGCCTGGAAAAGCTCGCGGAATTTCCTGCGGCGGGTGGCTGTGGGCGGGGTGGATCATCTATAACTACCAGCCTCCTCAACCAGAAGTCGGGAATTCACTATGAGCAACGTCTACACGATTGCAGTGCTGGTCGGCAGCCTGAGGAAGGCCTCGATCAACCGGAAAGTGGCGCTGGCCCTGGCGGAACTGGCGCCGGCCAACCTGCGGTTGAATATTGTCGAGATCGGCGACCTGCCGCTCTACAACGAAGACATCGATGTAGACCCGCCGGCCGCCTACAAGGCGTTCCGCGAGCAGGTGAGCGCCGCCGATGCCGTGCTGTTCGTCACTCCGGAATACAACCGTTCGGTTCCCGCACCGATGAAAAATGCCATCGACGTGGGGTCGCGCCCCTACGGCAAGAGCGCCTGGAGCGGCAAGCCGGGGGCGGTGATCAGCGCATCCCCGGGCGCCATCGGCGGTTTTGGCGCCAACCATCACCTGCGCCAGTCCCTGGTGTTCCTCGATGTGCCATGCATGCAGCAGCCGGAAGCCTACCTGAGCGGCGCCGGTTCGGCTTTCGACGAGGCGGGCAAGCTGTCCGAGTCGGTCAAGCCGTTCCTGCAGAAGTTCATCAACGCCTACGCCCAGTGGGTCGAGCAGCACAAAAAGCTCTGATCCTGGCCCCGCGGGAGTCGGCCAGCCGGCTCCCGCGGCTGATGGGCTATTCCTCTCGCTGTGAGAAAAGCGCTTTACCGCATATCTGAATATTCATATATTCGCCGCTCCATATGCCTGGAGTGGCCCCTGTGTCCGACGCTCTCAACCCCGCCGAACTGTTCAAGGCGCTTGCCGACGAAACCCGCAGCCGCATCGCCTTGCTCGTGACCCGCGAAGGCGAGTTGTGTGTCTGTGAGCTGACCGTCGCCCTGGGCCAGAGCCAGCCGAAGATCTCCCGGCACCTGGCGCTGTTGCGCAGCTGCGGCCTGCTGGCCGACCGCCGCCAGGGGCAATGGATCTACTACCGGCTGCACCCGCAATTGTCACCCTGGGTGACCACACTGCTGCAGGACACGCTGGAGGCCAACAGCCCCTGGCTGCAGGCTGACCTGCAACGGCTGCAGACCATGGCCGATCGCCCCGTGCGCTGCTGCTGAATCCCCACCACCTCACTTTTCCTGTTCAAGGCTGCCCGGCATGCTGACTGCTGCATTGATTTTCCTGCTGACCATTACCCTGGTGATCTGGCAGCCCAAGGGCCTTGGCGTGGGCTGGAGCGCGGTGTTCGGCGCGGTGCTGGCGTTGCTGTGCGGGGTGGTGCAACTGACCGACATTCCGGTAGTCTGGCAGATCATCTGGAACGCCACCGGCACCTTCGTGGCCTTGATCATCATCAGCCTGCTGCTGGACGAGGCCGGCTTTTTCGCCTGGGCCGCCTTGCATGTGGCGCGCTGGGGGCAGGGCAGCGGGCGCAAGCTGTTTGCCTTCATGGTGTTGCTGGGGGCGCTGGTGTCGGCGCTGTTCGCCAACGACGGGGCAGCGCTGATTCTCACGCCGATCGTGATCTCCATGCTGCTGGCGCTGCGCTTCTCCCGGGCTGCGACCCTGGCGTTCGTCATGGGTGCCGGGTTTATCGCCGATACCGCGAGCCTGCCGCTGGTGGTGTCGAACCTGGTGAACATCGTTTCCGCGGACTTCTTCAATATCGGCTTCAACCAGTACGCCGCGGTGATGCTGCCGGTGAACCTGGTCAGCGTGGCCGCGACCCTGGCGGTGCTGCTGTGGTTCTTCCGTCGCGACATTCCGCAAGCCTATGACCCCGAGGAACTGGAACCGCCCGCCAGCGCGATCCACGACAAGGCCACCTTCGTCGCCGGCTGGTGGGTGCTGATCATCCTGCTGCTGGGGTGTTTTGCCCTGGAGCCGCTGGGCATTCCCATCAGCGCGATTTCCGCGGTGTGCGCGGCCTTGCTGCTGGGCATCGCGGCCAAGGGCCACAAGATCTCCACCCGCAAGGTGCTCAAGGAAGCACCGTGGCAGATCGTGATTTTCTCCCTCGGCATGTACCTGGTGGTGTACGGCCTGCGCAATGCCGGGCTGACCACCCACCTGGCCGGCTGGCTCGACCGCTTCGCCGACTACGGCATCTGGGGCGCGGCCATGGGCACCGGGCTGCTGACCGCCGTCCTGTCATCGATCATGAACAACCTGCCGACGGTGCTGATCGGTGCGCTGTCCATCGACGCCAGCCAGGCCACTGGCCTGATCAAGGATGCGATGATCTACGCCAACGTGATCGGCAGCGACCTGGGGCCGAAAATCACCCCGATCGGCAGTCTGGCCACCTTGCTCTGGCTGCATGTGCTGGATCGCAAGGACATCCATATCGGCTGGGGCCGCTACTTCAAGGTCGGTATCGTGCTGACCCTGCCGGTGCTGCTGGTGACCCTGGCGGCGCTGGCCCTGCGTTTGTCGGTGATGTGAGGGGCGGGTTGGTATTCGCCGAAAACCCGCATCCACCACGTAACCCGTAGGAGCGAGCTTGCTCGCGAAGTGTCGTATCTGGCACCCCGCGTTGTCCCTATCGCGAGCAAGCTCGCTCCTACAGGTTCGGTATTTGGCGCAACCCTCACGCTCACCTTGTGCTGAAGGCGTCGTAGAGGCTCAACTCGCCCCAGGCACATTCGGCCAGAGGTCCGCCACCAGGAACAGGCGCTCGGCTTCTTCCCAGTCGCCGGCGCGGTTTTCCGTCAGGCGCACCAGCAACTGCGCCGGCGCGTGCGGATCCAACTCCTCCAGCCAGGCTTGCAGCTGTGGGTCGCCCCAGGTCTGCTCCGCCGGGTAGGACGCCGGCGCCAGCCAGGCCTGGCGCGGCAAGGGTTGCCAGCGCCCGGGCGGGCTTTGCGCGATAAAGGCCGGCCAGTCGCGCTGGTGCAGCCAACGCCCACGCAGGTGCTGCGGGTGGGCGCCGAGGGGCGGCTGCGTGGCACCGGGCCAGGGGTAGAGCAGGTAGCCGCCGAGCCACAGGTGGGCGCTGAAGTCCTGGATATCCATGGCCGCCAGCACTTCCAGGCTGTCGGCCCGGGCGGAGATCGGCAACTGGTGTTCGTTCAGGTGCGCCAGCTTGCGGTCCAGGCGATCGTGGCAGCCGGGGCCCAGCCACAACGCGGTGTTCGCGCCGTTGCCATGTTGCGGGCCGAGGTAGAGCTTGATCGCCAGTTCCAGATGGTGAATGCCGTCGCGATCGCGCAGCAGCATATCCAGCTCGCCCAGGGTGTGGCCGGCGCGGCGGATCGGCAGGTTGGCCGCCAGCAGCTCGACGCCTGGCGCGTGCTGTACGGCAAATTGCCACAGGCGTTCGTAATAGAGGCCCAGGCGCTTTGTCGGGCCGAGGGCCAGCCAGCGGCGCAGGGCGCGGCCGTCCTGATCCAGTTGGTGCAACCAGTGCGCCAGCAGCTGCGGCGCCTGCACCCAGTCGCTGCCGGCCAGTGGATGGCGCTGGGGCCAGGGCGTCTCGTCGAGCATCGGCGGCGCGAGGATGACCCAGGCCAGGTCGCGCACTTCGGGGTGGCGCAACTGGCGGGGGAGGTCGAGCAAGCCGGGAAACAGGATCATTCTGCGAGCATAGCGCCTAACGTCGAGGCTGAAAGGATTTTGTCTATGGCCGGCTTTCGCCCATAATCTCTGCTTTGCCCGTCCCAGAACCCCTGCAGGAGCCCCATGGAGCAATTTCGCAATATCGGCATTATCGGTCGCCTGGGCAGTTCGCAGGTGCTGGACACAGTTCGCCGACTGAAAAGGTTTCTGCTCGCCCGCCACCTGCATGTGATTCTCGAAGACACCATTGCCGAAGTGCTGCCCGGCCACGGCCTGCAGACCTCCTCGCGCAAGCTGCTCGGCGAAGTCTGCGACATGGTGATAGTGGTCGGCGGCGACGGCAGCCTGCTGGGCGCCGCCCGCGCCCTGGCGCGCCACAACATTCCGGTGCTGGGGATCAACCGGGGCAGCCTGGGGTTCCTGACCGACATTCGTCCGGACGAGTTGGAGGTCAAGGTCGCCGAAGTCCTCGACGGCCACTACCTGGTGGAAAACCGTTTCCTGCTGCAGGCCGAAGTACGGCGCCACGCCGAAGCCATCGGCCAGGGCGATGCACTGAACGATGTGGTGCTGCACCCGGGCAAGTCGACGCGGATGATCGAGTTCGAGATCTACATCGACGGCCAGTTCGTCTGCAGCCAGAAGGCCGACGGCCTGATCGTCGCCACGCCGACCGGCTCTACGGCCTACGCCTTGTCCGCTGGCGGGCCGATCATGCATCCCAAGCTCGACGCTATTGTGATTGTGCCGATGTACCCCCATACCTTGTCGGGAAGGCCGATCGTGGTCGATGGCAACAGCGAGCTGAAAATCGTCGTGTCCAAGGATATGCAGATCTACCCGCAGGTTTCCTGCGACGGGCAGAACCATTTCACCTGTGCCCCCGGTGACACCATCACCGTCAGCAAGAAGGCGCAGAAACTGCGCCTGATCCACCCGCTGGACCACAATTATTACGAGGTCTGCCGGACCAAGCTCGGCTGGGGCAGCCGACTGGGTGGTGGAGGCGACTGATGCTCGATCCCGCGCGAAGTTACGACCTGATCGGTGATGTGCACGGTTGCGCCCTGACCCTCGAACACTTGCTGGACAAGCTCGGTTATCGCAAGCAGGGCGGCGTCTGGCGGCATCCGTCGCGCATGGCGGTGTTCCTCGGCGACATCATCGACCGTGGCCCACGGATCCGCGAAGCCCTGCACATCGTCCACGACATGGTCGAGGCCGGCCAGGCGCTGTGCGTCATGGGTAACCATGAGTTCAACGCCCTGGGCTGGGTCACCCCGGCAGCGCCCGGCGGCGGCAGGCATTTCGTGCGCGAACACACGCCGCGCCATGCCCGCCTGATCAACGAGACCCTGGCGCAATTCGAGCAGTACCCCAAGGATTGGCACGATTTCCTCGCCTGGTTCTACGAGATGCCGCTGTTCATCGACGCCGGGCGTTTCCGCGTGGTGCACGCCTGCTGGGACGCCGGCCTGATCGAGCCGCTGCGGGCGCAATACCCCGACGGTTGCATCGACGAGCACTTCCTCCAGGCCTCGGCGGTGCCCGGCAGCTTCGCCAATAACGTGTTCGACCGCCTGCTGCGCGGCACCGACATGCGCCTGCCCCATGGCCTGACCATGACCAGCGGCGACGGCCTGACCCGTTCGTTCTTCCGCACCAAGTTCTGGGAAGACGACCCGCAGACCTACGGCGACATCGTGTTCCAGCCCGATGCGCTGCCCGAACCAGTGGCCCGCACGCCGCTGTCCTCGGCGGAGAAAAACAACCTGCTGCGCTACGGCGTCGATGAGCCCTTGCTGTTCGTCGGCCACTACTGGCGCAGCGGCAAACCGGCGCCGATTCGCTCGAACCTGGCCTGCCTGGATTACAGCGCAGTGCTCTACGGCAGGCTGGTGGCTTATCGCCTGGACCAGGAAACCCGCCTGGATCCGGATAAATTCGTCTGGGTCTATGTCGAGCGGCCGGAGGTGCAGCAATGATGTCGGGCCGCGCGGTCTGCTATTTCACTTCGCAACTGGCTGTCACAAGGATTCACCATGGATGACACGACGCTGGATCAACTGGAGGCCGCGCTACAGGCCTCGCCGGGAAACGTCGCACTGATCGCTCTGCTGCTCAAGGCTTGTCTGGAACGCGCTGATCACAAGCGAGGCCTCAAGCTGATTCCCGAAGATCTGCAGCAACTGCCGGATGCCGAGACGCTCAAACCGCTCGCCGCGCAGCTGTATCTGGTCGCCGGGGAGGCGCAAAAGGCCCTGACGCTGGCAGCAGGTGATGACGCGCATCTGCAATTGCTGCGCGCGCGGGCCCTGGCCGATCTTGATCGACTCAAGGAAGCACAGGTCGAGTACCGCGCCGCTGTCAGCGCTAACCCGGCGCTGGAGGACATGGTGCTGTGGCGCCGGTTGAACGTATCCGTCGTGGACTTTCCGGCTGGAGAAGGGCGCCCGAAGCTGCGGGTGATCTCCAACGACGACACCGATCAAACCGAAGTCCGCCGATTGTTGGTACCGGACACCGAGACTGTGACCTTTAACGACATTGGCGGTCTGGACGATCTGAAAAAGACCATCCACAAAAAAATTATCCTGCCGTACCAGAAGCCCGGGCTGTTTGAACGCTTTCGCAAGCGCGTCGGCGGCGGTGTGTTGCTGTACGGGCCTCCGGGTTGTGGCAAAACCTTGCTGGCCCGAGCGACTGCCGGCGAGTGCAAGGCGAAGTTTTTCAACGTGGCGATTTCCGACGTGCTGGACATGTACATCGGTGAATCGGAGCGTAAGTTGCACGCGTTGTTCGAGCAGGCGAGGGCGCAGGCTCCGGCGGTGATGTTCTTCGATGAAGTCGAAGCGTTGGGCGGCAAGCGTTCCAACACCCGAGAATCGACGTCGTCGAAACTGGTCAGCCAGTTCCTCTCGGAAATGGATGGTTTCACCCATGACAATCATGGCGTGCTGATCCTTGCCGCGACCAACGTGCCGTGGTCGGTGGATTCGGCGTTCCGCCGCCCGGGCCGGTTCGACCGAGTGCTGTTCGTGCCGCCACCGGATCGGGCGGCGCGGGAAAACATGCTGCAACTGATGGTCAAGGGACGCCCGTTGGCCCCTGATATCGATTTCGCGTTTCTGGCAAAACACACCTCGGGTTTTTCCGGGGCCGATCTCGGGGAACTGGTGGAAACCGCCGCCGATGAAGCCATTGAAGAGTCGATCAGTGAAGGTGCCGAGCAACCGATTTGCGACCGACACTTCAAAGAGGCCCTCAAGGTAGTGCGCGCCACTACCCTGGAATGGCTGACCACCGCGCGCAACTACGCGCGTTATGCCAACGAAGGCAATCAGTACGACGAAGTGTTGGCGTTTCTCGACAAGCACGGCAAGGGGCGCTGATGGGAACTCAGAGTATCTACCGGATCGAGGACGAGCCGCGTCCTGGCGCGCTGGCGCGGTTCGCCGTGTCGCCATTCTGGCCGCTGCTGGCGCTGATGATGGGCGGGCTGTGGCTCGGACTGCCGTGGTTCGTGCTCAACTCGGTGGCGGTCGGTAGTCCGACGCGGGTGCGCGAATGGATCTGGGTTGCGGTGGGGGTGGTGGGCAGTGTGATCATCGGTCTGGCCTTGATCAGCCTGCTGAACAATGGCTACCTGAGCACTCAGGCGCAGATTCAATACGCCTTGCTGGTGTTGGTGGTGTGGAAACTGAGCATCGGTTACGTGCTGTTCACCCTGCAAAACGCAACCATCGAGCTGTACCAATATTATGGCGGCGTGCTCAATCGCTTCGCGCCACTGGTCGCGCTTGCGGGGGCCTTTGTGCTCAAGGGGCTGGTGGTCAAGCTGGTGCCTGCGACCCTTTGGTATCTGGTGGTGAGCTGATGAATACGTCTTATCTGCTGCAAGTGGCTTATCAGCGGTTGCAGTCTGCTCACTATGACGGCGCCATCGACAGCCTGCGGCAACTGTTGGCCGATGATCCAGAGTGCGCTGAAGCCCACGCGTTGCTGGCGATTTGCTTGATGAACATGCGCCGGCTGCATGCCGCGCGCCACGAAGCGTCGCTGGCGCTGGCGCTGGATCCGGCGTTGCCGCTGGCGCACTACGCCGCCGCGCATACCGACATGGCCTCGCGGCAATTCAAGAGCGCTGAACAGCACCTGTTGCAACTGCTAGACATGGAACCCACGGAACCGCGCTATTACCGCAGCCTCGCCGATCTGTTTCAACTGACCGGCCGTTTGAGTCAGAGCCAGGCGCTGCTCGAAAAAGCACTGGAATTGGAGCCGGATGACCCCGTCAACCTGGTGGCGATGGCTGAGTATCATCAGGCCTGTGGCCATTGGCAGCAGGCAGAAGGTTTTGCCCGCCAGGCACTCCAGGCGGATCCCGGCCATGCCGGGGCCGTTGTAGTGCTGGGCCGTTTGCGGTTGCGTCAGGGTGACATCAACGGCGCGCGCGAACACGCGATCTGGGCCTTGCAGGAAAACGCCAACAATGTCTCCGCACTGAGCCTGCTGACCGCCGTGAAGGCGCGCAGCAATGTGTTCATGGGCTTCTGGTGGCGGTTCAACAGCTGGCTGACCGAGCGCAGTGCCACCGGCGCCATCATCTTGTTGCTGGCGATGTTCGTGGTTTATCGCGTCACCGTGATCACCCTGACCGCTCAGGGTTACCCCGCAGTCGCCGAAGTCATTGACTGGGTATGGCTGGGTTTTGCCCTCTATACCTTCACCGCACCGCAGATTTTTCGGCGTGCGCTGGAGAAGGAACTGACTCAGGTAAAACTTTCAAGGGAGTTCTAGGACGACAGGCCATTGCGCCTGTCGATCCGCTCGCTGACCTGATGCCCGGCAGTGTGTTGCCACATCAGCGCCGTTAAACTAGCGACATTCATTGGAGAGTGTTCGACCATGTCGTCTTTTGTTGAAATGATTGAAAACATCACCCCGGACATCTACCAGAGCCTGAAACTGGCGGTAGAGATCGGCAAATGGTCCGATGGCCGCAAGCTCACCGCCGAGCAGCGCGAACTGTCCCTGCAGGCGATGATCGCCTGGGAAATGCAGAACCTGCCCGAAGAGCAGCGCACCGGTTACATGGGCCCGCAAGAGTGTGCGTCGAAGTCGATCGAAGTGCCGAACATCCTGTTCAAGTCGGATGCCATCCATTGATCGAGATTGGCCGTGGCTCCATCAGTAAAATGTCGGCGCGCCTGGACGGGGCGGATGTGCAGTATGCCTTTCGTCTTGGCGACACCGAGGTACCGGTCAATCCATTGATCGGCAGCCCCCTGCGCCTGGAATACCTGGGGGCGATCCACTGCATCCATTGCGGGCGCAAGACCAAGACCAGCTTCAGCCAGGGTTACTGCTACCCGTGCATGATCAAGCTGGCCCAGTGCGATGTCTGCATCATGAGCCCGGAACGCTGCCACTACGACGCCGGCACCTGCCGCGAGCCGTCCTGGGGCGAGCAGTTCTGCATGACCGACCACGTGGTGTACCTGGCCAATTCGTCGGGGATCAAGGTCGGCATCACCCGCGCCACCCAGCTGCCGACCCGCTGGCTCGACCAGGGCGCCAGCCAGGCGCTGCCGATCATGCGCGTGGCGACCCGCCAGCAGTCCGGTTTCGTCGAGGATCTGTTCCGCACCCAGGTGGCGGACAAGACCAACTGGCGCGCCTTGCTCAAGGGCGACGCCGAGGCGGTGGACCTGGCGCAGGTGCGCGACCAGCTGTTCGCTTCCTGCGCCGAGGGTCTGCGTGCCTTGCAGGAGCGCTTCGGTCTGCAGGCGATCCAACCGCTTACCAACGTCGAGCCGATCGAGATCCGCTACCCGGTCGAGCGGTACCCGGCCAAGATCGTCAGCTTCAACCTGGACAAGAACCCGATTGCCGAAGGCACGCTGCTGGGGATCAAGGGCCAATACCTGATCTTCGATACCGGCGTGATCAATATTCGTAAATACACGGCCTACCAGCTCGCCGTGCATCAGTAGAAGGATTCGACGCATGCGCACCGAACAACCGAAGATGATTTACCTGAAGGACTATCAGGCGCCCGAGTACCTGATCGACGAAACACACCTGACCTTCGAGTTGTTCGAGGACCACAGCCTGGTCCATGCGCAACTGATGATGCGCCGCAATCCGGTGCATGGTGGTGGCCTGCCGCCGCTGGTGCTCGATGGCCAGCAGCTGGAGCTGCTGTCGGTGTCCCTGGGCGACCGTGAGCTGACGGCCGCCGATTACCAGCTGAACGCCAACCACCTGACCCTGCAGCCGACCAGCGAATCCTTCACAGTCGACACCAGCGTCAAGATCCACCCGGAAAGCAACACCGCCTTGGAAGGCCTGTACAAGTCCAGCGGCATGTTCTGCACCCAGTGCGAGGCCGAGGGCTTTCGCAAGATCACTTACTACCTCGACCGCCCGGACGTGATGAGCAAGTTCACCACCACTGTGGTGGCCGAGCAGCACAGCTATCCGGTGCTGTTGTCCAACGGCAACCCGATCGCCAGCGGGCCGGGCGAAGACGGCCGGCACTGGGCGACCTGGGAAGACCCGTTCATGAAGCCGGCCTACCTGTTCGCCCTGGTGGCGGGCGATTTGTGGTGCGTCGAGGACAGCTTCACCACCATGAACCAGCGCGAGGTCGCACTGCGCATCTACGTCGAGCCGGAAAACATCGACAAGTGCCAGCACGCCATGACCAGCCTGAAGAAGTCCATGCGCTGGGATGAAGAGACCTACGGCCGTGAGTACGACCTGGACATCTTCATGATCGTCGCGGTCAACGACTTCAACATGGGCGCCATGGAGAACAAGGGCCTCAACATCTTCAACTCCAGCGCCGTGCTGGCCCGCGCCGAAACCGCCACCGACGCCGCGCACCAGCGGGTCGAGGCGATCGTCGCCCACGAATACTTCCACAACTGGTCGGGCAACCGCGTGACCTGCCGCGACTGGTTCCAGCTGTCGCTCAAGGAAGGCTTCACGGTATTCCGCGATGCCGGCTTCTCCTCGGACATGAACTCGCGCACGGTCAAGCGCATCCAGGACGTGGCCTACCTGCGCACCCACCAGTTCGCCGAAGACGCCGGCCCCATGGCCCACGCCGTGCGCCCGGAAAGCTTTATCGAGATCTCCAACTTCTACACCCTGACCGTGTACGAGAAGGGCTCGGAAGTGGTCGGCATGATCCGCACCCTGGTGGGCGCCGAAGGCTTCCGCAAGGGCAGCGATCTGTACTTCGAGCGCCACGACGGCCAGGCCGTGACCTGCGACGATTTCGTCAAGGCCATGGAAGACGCCAACGGCATCGACCTCGCCCAGTTCAAGCGCTGGTACAGCCAGGCCGGCACCCCGCGCCTGGCGGTCAGCGAGGCCTATGACGCGAAGGCGAAGACCTACAGCCTGACCTTCCGCCAGAGCTGCCCGCAAACCCCGGACAAGGTGGAAAAACTGCCGTTCGTGATTCCGGTCGAGCTGGGTCTGCTGGACGCCAAGGGCGCGGCCATTGCCCTGCGCCTGGCCGGTGAAGCCACCGCGCAAGGCACTTCGCGGGTGATCTCGGTGACCGAAGCCGAACAGACCTTTACCTTCGTCGACATCGCCGAACAACCGCTGCCGTCCTTGCTGCGCGGCTTCTCGGCGCCGGTGAAACTGAGCTTCCCCTACAACCGCGACCAGCTGATGTTCCTCATGCAGCACGACAGCGACGGTTTCAACCGTTGGGACGCCGGCCAGCAACTGGCGGTGCAGGTGCTGCAAGACCTGATTGCCCAGCATCAGCAGGGCCAGGCACTGGTGCTGGACCAGCGTCTGGTCACCGCGCTGGCTACGCTGCTGGCCGACGACAGCCTGGACCAGGCCATGGTCGCGGAAATGCTCTCGCTGCCGGGCGAGGCCTACCTGGCCGAAATCAGCGAAGTGGCGGATGTCGAGGCCATTCACACGGCGCGCGAGTTCGCCCGCCAGCAACTGGCCGCCAGCCTGTTCGACGGGCTGTGGAAGCGTTACCAGGCCAATCGCGAGGTCTCCCGGACCACCGACTATGTCGCCGAGTCCGCGCACTTCGCCCGCCGCGCCCTGCAAAACATCGCGCTGTCGTACCTGATGCTCACCGAGAAGCCGGAAGTACTGGCGGCCGCCATCGAACAGTTCGACGCCGCCGACAACATGACCGAGCGCCTGACCGCACTGGCGGTGCTGGTCAACTCGCCGTTCGAAGCCGAGAAGGCCAAGGCCCTGGCGGTATTCGCCGAGCACTTCAAGGACAATGCCCTGGTCATGGACCAGTGGTTCAGCGTCCAGGCCGGCAGCATGCTGCCGGGCGGGCTGGAGCGGGTCAAGGCGCTGATGCAGCACAAGGCGTTCAACATCAAGAACCCGAACAAGGTGCGCGCCCTGATCGGCGCCTTCGCCGGCCAGAACCTGATCAACTTCCACGCCGCGGACGGCTCCGGCTACCGCTTCCTGGCGGACCTGGTGATCCAGCTCAACGGCTTCAACCCACAGATCGCCTCGCGGCAACTGGCGCCGCTGACCCGCTGGCGCAAATACGACAGCGCCCGGCAGGCGCTGATGAAAGGCGAGCTGGAACGCATCCGCGCTTCCGGTGAGCTGTCCAGCGATGTGTTCGAAGTGGTGAGCAAAAGCCTCGCCTGACCCCACCCTGTGTAGGAGCGAGCTTGCTCGCGATAAGGCGTGAACGATAACGCGCGGCATCTGGGGCCGCGCGTTGGCTTGAGGTTTTTCGCGAGCAATCGAGCGTCGACCGGCCGCTCCTACAGGGGAGTGGAGCTGTCCGGCTCGCTCTGCAAGGCTTCAGGCAGATTCCGGTGATAGTTCTGCGCGCCTATGGCGTGCAGGATGCCGACCCGTTCAAGCTTGGTGTGGACCTTGAGGTTGGCTTCGCACAGCTTCACCACAATCCCGCGCTTGTGCAGCTGACCTATCACTTCCTCCAGCATCTGCAAGCCCGTGATGTCCATGAAAGGCACGTGTCTCAGGCGAATGATCAGCACCTGCGGGTCGCTGTGGGTCTGGGCCAGCGCGCGCTCGAAAGTCTCGGCGGCACCAAAGAACAGCGGCCCCTCGATGGTGTAGATCAGCACGCCCGGTGGTAGATGCAACTGGCCGTTGCTGTGCAGCTCGTGTTGCAGGTCCTGTTCCACCACCTGTTGCACCTCCACCGAGGAGGCCATGCGCCGCAGGAAGTGCAGCATCGCCAGAATCACCCCGATATTCACCGCGATCACCAGGTCGCTGAACACCGTGAGGGCAAAGGTGGCCAGCAGAATCGCCACGTCCGCTCGGGGTGCCCGTTGCACCATGCGCTTGAAGTGGTGCAGTTCGCTCATGTTGTAGGCGACCACGAACAGGATCGCGGCCAGGGCGCACAGCGGGATATTGGCCGCCAGCGGCGCGAGAAACAGGATGATCAGCACCAGGACTAGCGCATGGGTGATGCCCGCCAGCGGGCTGCTGCCGCCGTTGCGGATATTGGTCGCGGTGCGGGCAATCGCGCCGGTGGCGGCGAATCCGCCGAACAGCGGGGTGGCCAGGTTGGCGATGCCCTGGCCGATCAGTTCCTGGTTGGAGTCGTGGCGGGTGCCGGCCATGCCGTCGGCCACCACCGCCGACAACAGCGACTCGATGGCGCCGAGCATGGCGATGGCGAAGGCCGGGCCGATCAGGTCCAGCACCCGGGGCAGGCTGATCTCAGGCAACTGCAACGCCGGCAACCCCTGGGGAATGCCGCCGAAGGCACTGCCGATGGTGGCCACGCCGTCGAACTGGAACAGCGACTGCAGGACCGTGGCCAGGGTCATGGCGACCAGGGGCGCCGGTAGGCGTTTGAGTTGGGGGACCTTCGGCACCCACAACAGCAGCGCCAGGCTCAGCAGGGCCAGCAGGGTGGTGGCCAGGTGCAGGTCGGGCAGGGCCTGCAGCAGGTGCCAGAGCTTCTGGTGAAAGTACTCGCCGCCGACGGCAGGCAGGCCGAAGAAATCCTTCCACTGGCTGACCCAGATGATCACCCCGATCCCGGCGGTAAAGCCGAGTATCACCGGGGCCGGGATGAACTTGATCAGGGCTCCGAGGCGACTGATGCCCAGCAGGAACAGGATGATCCCGGCCATCATGGTCGCCAGTTGCAGGCCGTCGACCCCGTACTTGGCGGTGACCCCGGCCAGAATCACGATAAAGGCCCCGGTGGGCCCGGCGATCTGCAAGCGGCTGCCGCCGAACAGCGACACCAGCAGGCCGCCGACGATGGCGGTGTAGATCCCCTGTTCGGGCTTGACTCCGGAGGCGATGGCGAATGCCATGGCCAGGGGCAGCGCCACCACGCCGACAATCACCCCGGACACCAGGTTGCGGGCCCAGTGGGCGCGTCCCAGCAATCCGGCTTTCCACGCCTCGCGTATGGCAATCATGGCCCACTCCTGACGTCCGACTCGCAAACCACGCCGCTCATCATAGCCAAAGCCAAGGGGCGCGGCCCATGGCCCGGATCAGTCTTTGTGCGGCTATCTGGTGCCGGCGCTGAGTGGAATCCGCGGTGTTTGTGTTCCAGCCTCGGCTACGCTTCGTGCGTGACCCCCGGTATCGACTGAGCAGTCAGGTTCCAGGCCGGGTACGGTGGTTAACAAAAGATAACGTGGCGTCGATTGTCAGACGTTTCTAAAGCCCGATAGGATAGGTCAGCTTCCGAAGGGGCTCTAGATTGCAGGTTTCAGGACATTGTCCTAACCGCCCCGAACGGCGCCCTGTAAAGGTTGAACGACCTAACAATAATAAATGGGGGAGAGTCTATGAGTGAGCCTGTCATGGGTGTGAGTTCCTGCCGCCCGCCGGCCTTGCGCAGATTTGCGTTGCTGGCTACAGCGCTCTCGCTGTTGGGGGCCGCCCTGTTGCCGGCCCCGGTCCAGGCCGCCGCGTCCGCGGCGGACACTGTCTATTCCACCGAATCGGCCAAGGCCAGCAAGGGCCTGATGCTCGATGTCGTGCATGCCGGTTCGCGCCTGGTCGCCGTTGGCGATCGCGGGCACATTCTCTATTCCGACGACCAGGGCCAGACCTGGACCCAGGCCAAGGTGCCGACACGGCAGCTGCTGACTGCGGTGTATTTCGTCGACGCCAAGCATGGCTGGGCCGTCGGTCACGATGCCCAGGTGCTCGCCAGCGAAGACGGCGGCCTGACCTGGACCAAGCAATTCGAAGACCTCAAGCGCGAAGCGCCGCTGCTGGACGTGTGGTTCCAGGACACCAGCAACGGGTTTGCCGTGGGTGCCTACGGCGCGCTGCTGGCCACCACCGATGGCGGCAAGAACTGGGAAGACGCCAGCGACCGCCTGGATAACGAAGACCAGTACCACCTCAACGCCATCGCTGCGGTGAAGGACTCCGGCCTGTTCATCGTCGGCGAGCAGGGCAGCATGTTCCGCTCCGCCGACTGGGGGCAGACCTGGGAACGCCTCGAAGGCCCTTATGAAGGTTCGTTCTTCGGCGTGATCGGTACCGCCCAGCCCGCCACGCTGCTGGCTTACGGCCTGCGCGGCAACCTCTATCGCTCCAGCGATTTCGGCAGCACTTGGGAGCAGGTCGAGCTCAAGGCCGCTCGCGGCAGCCTGGAGTTCGGCCTGTCCGGCGCCACGCTGCTGGACGACGGTTCGTTGGTGATCGTCGGTAACGGCGGCAGCGTGGTGCGCAGCACCGACAACGGCGTGACCTTCAGCGTCTACAACCGTCCGGACCGGATCTCCCTGGCAGCGGTGACGGCAGCCGGCAATGGCAACCTGATTCTGGCGGGACAGGGCGGTGTGCGCTCGACCTCGTCGAATGGCGCCGATCTCGGAAAATAATCAGGGCAAGCAAGCCGGGCCAATAATAAGAAGGCGGGAACACTTCCATGAGCAGTCATCAAACCGACAAGGCGACGTTTCTCGAACGTCTGATTTTCAACAACCGCCCGGCAGTGATTGTGATCTGCCTGCTGGTCAGCGTTTTCCTGTTCTGGCAGGCCACACTGATCAAGCCGTCCACCAGCTTCGAGAAAATGATCCCGCTCGAGCATCCCTTCATCGAGAAGATGATGGAGCATCGCAACGACCTGGCGAACCTGGGCAACACCGTGCGTATCTCGGTGGAGGCCAAGGACGGTGACATCTTCACCAAGGACTACATGGAGACGCTGCGGCAGATCCACGACGAGGTGTTCTATATCTCCGGCGTCGACCGCTCGGGCCTGAAGTCGCTGTGGAGCCCCAGCGTGCGCTGGACCGAGGTGACGGAAGAGGGCTTCGCCGGCGGCGAAGTGATCCCGCAGAGCTACAACGGCTCGGCCGACAGCCTCGACCTGCTGCGCAACAACGTGCTCAAGTCGGGCCAGGTCGGGCGCCTGGTGGCCAACGACTTCAAGTCGAGCATCGTCGACATCCCGCTGCTGGAGTCCTACCCGGACCCGCAAGACCAGGGCAAGCTGCTGGCCCTGGACTACCAGAAGTTCTCCCACCAGCTTGAAGAAAAGATCCGCGACAAGTTCGAGGCGCAGAACCCCAATGTGAAGATCCACATCGTCGGTTTCGCCAAGAAGGTCGGCGACCTGATCGACGGCCTGATCATGGTGGTGATGTTCTTCGGCGTCGCCTTCCTGATCACCCTGGTGCTGCTGTACTGGTTCACCTGGTGCATCCGCAGCACCATCGCCGTGCTCATCACCACCCTGGTGGCGGTGGTCTGGCAACTGGGCCTGATGCATGCCGTGGGCTTTGGCCTCGATCCCTATTCGATGCTGGTGCCGTTCCTGATCTTCGCCATCGGCATTTCCCACGGCGTGCAGAAAATCAACGGTATCGCCCTGCAATCCAGCGGCGCCGACAACGCCCTGACCGCGGCCCGGCGCACCTTCCGCCAGCTGTTCCTGCCGGGGATGATCGCGATCCTCGCCGACGCCGTGGGCTTCATTACCCTGCTGATCATCGACATCGGGGTGATCCGTGAGCTGGCCATCGGCGCGTCCATCGGCGTGGCGGTGATCGTGTTCACCAACCTGATCCTGCTGCCGGTGGCGATTTCCTATGTCGGCATCAGCAAGCGGGCGATCGAGCGCAGCAAGAAGGACGCTACCCGCGAGCATCCGTTCTGGCGCCTGCTGTCGAACTTCGCCAGCCCGAAAGTCGCCCCGGTGTCGATCTTCCTGGCCCTGCTGGCCTTCGGTGGCGGCCTCTGGTACAGCCAGAACCTGAAGATCGGCGACCTCGACCAGGGCGCGCCGGAACTGCGTCCGGACTCACGCTACAACAAGGACAACAACTTCATCATCAACAACTACTCCACCAGTTCCGACGTGCTGGTGGTGATGGTCAAGACCGCTTCCGAAGGCTGCTCGCGCTACGAAGCCATGGCGCCGATCGACGAGCTGATGTGGAAGATGCAGAACACCGAGGGCGTGCAGTCGGCGATTTCCCTGGTGACCGTGTCCAAGCAGATGATCAAGGGCATGAACGAGGGCAACCTGAAATGGGAAACGCTGTCGCGCAACCCGGACGTGCTGAACAACTCCATCGCCCGCGCCGACGGCCTGTACAACAACAACTGTTCGCTGGCGCCGGTGCTGATCTTCCTCAACGACCACAAGGCCGAGACCCTCGACCGCGCGGTGCATGCGGTGCAGGAGTTCGCCAAGGAGCACAACAAGGACGGCCTGGAGTTCCTGCTGGCGGCGGGTAACGCCGGGATCGAGGCGGCCACCAACGAAGTGATCAAGCGTTCGGAGCTGACCATCCTGGTGCTGGTGTACATCTGCGTGGCGGTGATGTGCATGATCACCTTCCGCTCCTGGGCGGCGACCCTGTGCATCGTCTTGCCGCTGGTGCTGACCTCGGTGCTGGGCAACGCCCTGATGGCGTTCATGGGCATCGGCGTCAAGGTCGCGACCTTGCCGGTGGTGGCGCTCGGGGTGGGGATCGGCGTGGACTACGGGATCTACATCTACAGCCGCCTGGAAAGCTTCCTGCGTGCCGGCCTGCCGTTGCAGGAAGCCTACTACCAGACCCTGAAATCCACCGGTAAGGCGGTGCTGTTCACCGGCCTGTGCCTGGCCATCGGCGTCGCCACCTGGATCTTCTCGGCCATCAAGTTCCAGGCCGACATGGGCCTGATGCTGACCTTCATGCTCCTGTGGAACATGTTCGGCGCGCTGTGGCTGCTGCCGGCGCTGGCGCGGTTCCTGATCAAGCCGGAGAAACTGGCGGGGCAGAAGGGCCACTCGCTGTTCGCCCACTAAGCTTCGAGGCCTCAAGCAAAACCGCGACCCAGGTCGCGGTTTTTTATTGCCCGCCAAGGCACACCGGCCTGTAGCCGCTGCCGAGCCCGCGAGGCTGTGATCGACCGGCACGGTCGCAGCGGTCTTCCGGGCCCAGGAGGGCCTGCGGCCCTGGCGCAGCCTGCGGCAGCGGCTACAAGGAGTGAGGGTGCTGGCGAACTTTGTAGTGCCACTACAGCCGCGCCGCGCCGGACCCGCTATCATGGCCGCTTTCCATTGCTGACTGACTACCATGACTGCCGCTACAGACACTTTGCTGACTGCCCTCCAAGCCTGCGACATGCTGGAAATCGACGGGCTGCATGCCTTCGACTTCACCCTTGACGACCAACAGCTGCTGATCGAATGCATGGACGGCCGCGCGGCCAAGCGCTGGAGTTTCAGCCTGGCCCAGGTCAACGCCGCGACCTTCGACGACAGCCTGCAGAGCTGGACCATAGTCGGCGATTCCGGTGAGCACCGCCTGGTGTGCATGAGTGCTTTCAGTGCCCGTAACGATGAGGAGGATGAACATGAGGATGCGTAACTTCTGGCCACTGCTGATGGCTGGCAGTGTCGGCGCCATGGCCGTGCAGGCCGCGCCGGTCGAGACCCAGGAACTGCTGGTCGGTTCCTACACCCAGGGCCAGAGCGAAGGCATCTACCGCCTCAAGTTCGACGGTCGCACCGGCAAGATCGAGGCCAAGCCGCTGCAGGTGGTCAAGAGCGCCAACCCGTCCTGGCTGACCCTGTCCAAGGATCAGAAGCAGCTGTTCGTGGTCAACGAGAACGGCCCGGGGCAATCCGATCCGATCGGCCGGGTCAGCAGCTTCAGCATCGAAGCCAAGAGCCGCAAGCTGAACCCGATCAACCAGGTGCAGAGCCTGGGCAACGAGCCGACGCATTCCAGCCTGAGCGGCGATGGCCGCTACCTGTTCGTCAGCAACTACTCGGTGGTCGCGGATCCGGGCGGCAGCCTCGCGGTATTGCCGGTCGGTAGCGATGGCAAGCTGTCGCCGGTGGTCCAGCTCAGCAGCCACCCGTCCAGCCGGGTCAACCCCGAGCGCCAGGCTTCGGCCCACGTGCATTCGGTGGTGTCGTCGCCAGATGGCCAGTTCGTGTTCGCCAGCGATCTGGGCGCGGACAAGGTCTTCGTCTACCGCTACGATCCCAAGGCCAACGCCGAACACCCTCTGACCGCGGCCGAGCCGGCGTTCGTCGAGCTGCCGCCGGGTAGCGGCCCACGCCACTTGCTGTTCAGCGCCGATGGCAAGCACGCCTACCTGACCATGGAAATGAGCGCCCAGGTGGCGGTGTTCGACTACCAGGACGGCAAGCTGACCCAGAAGCAGATCCTCGACTTGACCAGCGGCGGCAAGGACAAGAAGGCGGCAGGCGCGCTGCATGCCTCCAAGGACGGCAAGTACCTGTACGTGAGCAACCGCGGCACGGCCAATCAGTTGCTGGTGTTCGCCATCGACGAAGCCACCGGCCAGCTCAAGGAGATCCAGCGGCGTTCGGTGGAGGGCGATCACCCTCGTGAGTTCAGCCTCGATCCGAGCAACAAGTACGTGCTGATCGGCAACCAGAAGAGCAACGAAATCGTGGTGATCGAGCGCGACGCCAAGACCGGTTTCCTCGGCAAGACCGTGCAGAAACTGCCGTTCGACTCACCCAGCGATATCAAATTCCTGGTGCGTCAATAGGCCGCAGGCCCCGGTTGACGGGGCCTGAGCCTTTCTATTAATGACGCTGATATCTGCTACTGCTGGAAAAAATTTCAACCCGCCAACCCTCGGGCGTAGTTTTGCTTCACGGCCCGGCGCATCAAGGCTTCCGGGCAAACAAGCCGACTGCATACGAGGGTTACCCAATGAACTTCAATCTCTTCTCCGTGATCGCCGCTTCCGCCATCTCCGCTACCGTGGCCCTGCCAGCCAGCGCCAACGTGGAAATCAGCGAGAAAAAATCCGCGACCAACACCTACACCCAGAAATACCTGCAACAGAGCGCCAACTTCTACGCCGCGCTGGATCACAAGATCCAACACTGAAATTCCCCGCACCGCCCAGGTATGCAGGAGCGAAGTCACTGGCTTCCCTGAATGGACTCGTCCATCCGGTGGATCAGCAGTGATGTCGCTCCTGCATCACCTGTATGCGACGTTTTCCCTCTTGCCAGGCAAATTAGCTTGGTAATGTCACATCGCCATATGTTTAAATTTGACGCTAATTAATTGACTCCTCCTTTCCAAGGATCGACAGCATGGCGATGCGTCTGGCAGTGGTTCTTCTGTTCCTCTATTCCTCCCCGATTCTCTCGGCTGCCCAGCCCGTCGAAGGCGAGCCGGAAACTTCCCGCGAACGAATGCTGACCCTGCTCCAGGATTGATTGGCCGCGGATTTACGATCAATCCAACTGATGGTGACTATGCACCGAGGTTGTTTCTGCGGCGGGCGCTTTTAACGGATTCTGTGGGCACTGAAACATGCTCACGGAGACCACCATGGCCCACTCGATCCTCACCTCTGCCAAGCGCGGCGCCTATGTCGCCATTGGCTTGTACCTGGCCATGGTGCTCCTGGTCAGCCTCTCGGCCCAGACCCCGTCGACGGTGCAACCACCGATCCAGGTCGTTTACCCGGCCATCCAGTTCGAACACCGCGCGCAAGCCGCCGAGCACGCCCCGGATGCGGGAGTGGCGCTGCTATGAAGGGACGCAGGTTCTGGGTCATTGCCATCCTGGCGTTCATGACCAATGGCGCTTCCTTGCTGGGGATAGGGCAGGGCTCGGCTGGTTCGCTGGCCCGGGCCATCGAATGCAATCACAACATCGCCCACAACATTGAAACCGCCACGGCCCTGGGCCTGTTAGCCGGCAATCCGCCGCTCAAGCCTCGGGCGGCCTTGCTCGGTCCATTCAGCGTGGATTGCTCGGCGCTGCAAATGTGCAGCGTATTCGCCGAACCGGCGCTGGCCTGAAAACGCCGCGATCTTCTGTAGGAGCGAAGCTTGCTCGCGATAGCTGCGCAGCAGCGCTCTATCCATCACACCGCGTTATCGTTGCGGATTTATCGCGAGCAAGCTTCGCTCCTACAGAAGCTGAAAGAGTAGGCTCAGGCCTTGGCCATGACTGCGACAAACAGCTCCGACTCCAGGAACCGCTGCAACCAGCACTGCAAATGCCGATACGGCGTCTGCGCAAACCACTCGCGATCGACATGGGCGAACTGCCGCACGAAAGGCGCCAGGGCCATGTCCGCCAGGCAAGGATGCTCCGCCAGCAGGTAATCCTGCTGGCTCAACAGCTCATCCAGCTGGCGCAGAAACATCTCTCCCTGGCCACGGTAATGCTCCATCGGCTGCTCGGGGTAACGCTCGGCGTATTTGTAGCGATCAAGGTGCAGCTTGAACACCTGGTCGTTTTCCGCAATCAGCGCCTCGATCCGTTGCTGCGCCGGCCCATCGTCCTTCAGCAGCCAGTCCTGCGGATCGTGCTGGGCCAGGGCCCAGCGCATGATGTCCAGGCTTTCGTCGATCACCCGCCCGTCAGCGTTGAGCACCGGCACCGTGCCCTTGGGCGACAGCGCCAGCATCTCGGCCGGCTTGGCCTTGAGGCTGACTTCGACTATCTGCAGCGGCACCCCGCTGTAGCGCAGCGCGAGGCGGGCGCGCATGGCGTAGGGGCAACGGCGGAACGAATACAGGGTATTCATTTCACCTCCAGGGTGCTCAGGCCGTTGCCCTGGCGCCGTACCTGGATCTGCACCGGAATCCGCTCGTGCATTTCCTGCACGTGGGAAATCACCGCCACCTTGCGCCCCTGGGCCTGCAAGCCGTCTAGGGCGTCCATCGCCAGTTGCAGGGATTCCGGATCGAGGCTGCCGAAGCCTTCGTCGATAAACAGCGACTCGATCTTCAGCGTGCTGGAGGCCATGGACGCCAGGCCCAGGGCCAGCGCCAGGGACACCAGGAAGGTCTCGCCGCCGGACAGCGAATGCACCGAGCGCAGTTCATCGCCCATTTCCGTGTCCATCACCAGCAGGCCGAGCATGCTGCCGCCGCGCTTGAGGCGATAGCGCCGCACCAGTTGGCGCAGCTGCGCGTTGGCGTGATGCACCAGCAGATCGAGGTTGTAGGCCTGGGCGATCTTGCGGAAGGTGTCGCCGCTGGCCGAGCCGATCAAGGCATTGAGCCGCGCCCAGCGCTGCCATTCGGCGTAGGCCTGGGCGATCTGCTCGCCCAGCGCCTGGTTGGCGTCTTGCCGGCGCTGGTCCTCGGTCTGCTGGGCGCGCAGTTCGGCGCTCAGCTGTTCGCTGGCGGCCAGCTGGTTGTGCAGCTCGCTCAGGGCGCTGGCCAACTGGTCGGCGTCGAGCTGGCCGTCGTGCTGGGTCTGGTGGCTGTGCAGGCGTTGCTCGCGTTCGGTGACCAGGACCTTGGCCTGTTCCACCGCCTTTTCGCTGGCTTGCAGTTGCTGGCGCAGCGCGGCGACCTGCTGGTCGTCGAGGCTGAGCAGCTGTTCCAGGCCGCCATCGTCCAGCTCCGGGTGCTGCTGGCGCCAGTCGGCGATCCTGCTGCCCAGTTCCTGCTGTTCGGCTTCCAGGGCCCGCAGGCGTTCTTCCTTGCCTTGCAGTTCCGTGCCCAACTGCACCAGCAGGCTGCGGACTTCCTGCAACTGTTGGTTGGCCAGCACATCGGCGGCGCGGGCCTGTTCCACGGCCTGTTCCAGATGCTGCTGCCACTGCTCGGCACTGGCGTGTTCGCCCAGCAGTTGCACGAGCTTGTTGCGGGCGGCCTGCTGTTGCTCGGCCAGGGTATTGAATTGCGCCTGGGCGGCTTGCAGTTGCTGCACCCGGGTCTGCTGGCGGTCCTGTTCCTTGTCCAGGGCCAGCTGGCGCTGTTGCTGCTCCTGTTGTTCTTCCTTCTGCTGGTCGAGCTGCTCCAGGCGTTGCATCACCTGCTGGTCGATCTGCATAAAGGTCGCGGCCGGGTCGCTGCGCAGGGCTTCGAGGGTATCGGTCGGCAGCAGGGTGGCGAAGGCGGACAGCTCTTCTTCCAGGCGCTGGCGATCCGCGCCCAGTTGCTGTTGCTGCTGGGTCAGGTGTTGCGTGGCTTCCTGGCTGGCCTCGATCGCCGCTTGCAGTTGCTGTTGCAGGCGCCCGGCGTCCTTTTGCAGTTTCAGCAGGGCGCCTTGGCGCTGTTCGTCCTGCTGGATGCTCTGGCTCAACTGGCTCAGTTGCTGGTTCAGCCAGGCGTCGCGCTTGCTGGCGTCCTGGTCGAGCAGCGCCGCCGACAACGGATGGGCTTCGATACTCGGCGCCAGGGCCTGCTGCTGGCTTGCCAGTTGCTCCTGTTGCTGGAGGAATTCCTTTTGCTGGGCGATCAGGCCGCCGACCTGGCTGCGCAGTTCGGCGAGTTTTTCCTTGAGTTCATCCACCGCCTTGCGCGCGTTGGCTTCTTCGCTTTCGTCGTGGCGACCCAGGCTTTGCAGCAGCGCCTCGGGTTGATGGTAAGGATGCTCGTGGCTGCCGCAGACCGGGCAGGGCTGATCGTCCTGCAACTGCTCGCGCAGCTCTTCGACACTGGCACTGCGGGCCAGGCGCTGACGCTCCAGCAGTTGCTGGGTCACCGTCAGGGTCTGTTCGGCGACTGTCAGTTCGGCCTTGCTCTGCAGGCCGATCCGGTTCAGCTCTTCGCGCTGGCGTGCGGCGGTCTGCTGCTTGTCCGCCAGTTCCGCGCCGCGCTTGTCCAGTTCCTGCTGGCTGGCCCACAGCCGCGCCAGTTCTTCGAAGGCGCGCTGTTGCTTGCGGTTGTCCTGCAGCAGGTCGCTGAGGATCTGCAACTGTTCGGCCACCGCATGGGGCTCGGCGCCGGCTTCGCTGTACAGCACTTGCAGCTCATCGCGTTGCGCGGCCAGTTGCTGCGCCGCGTTGGCGGCCCGCTGTTGCAGGCCGGGCAGTTCTTCCTGGCCCTTGTTCAGCCGGTTGCCGGCCAGCATCAACTGTTGCAGGCGATCGCGGTAGGCGTTCCAGGCATCGCTCAGCGGCGCCAGATGGCTGCTGTGTTCCAGTTGCTCGGCAATCCGTTGCAGGCGTTCGCCCACCAGGCGCTGCTGTTCGAGCATGGCCTGGATCGCCTGCTGGCCTTGCTCGCTGGCCTGTTGCAGCTTGTCCTTGAGCTCGCCGGCTTCGCCGCAGGTCTTGCCCAGGTGGGCGAGGGTGCTTTGCTCGGCAAAGGCCTCGCGCAGCAGCGGGGCGCTGGCGCTTTGCTGTTCCTGCGCGCCAAGCAACGCGGCCTGTGCCGTGCCCAGTTGTTGCTCCAGTTCGCCCTGGCGTTGTTGTTCTGCGCCTTGTTGCTGGCGCTGTTGCCGGATCTGTTCGCGCAGCGGCGTCAGTTGCTGGTTCAGTTCTACCTGGCGGGCGAACTGATGGCGTTGCGGCGCCAGTTGCTCCAGGCGGGTCAGCCGGGTCCGCTCGCTGGCCAGGCCTTCCCAGGCTGTCTGCGCCTGTTGCAATTGTTCGGCGGCGCTCTGCTGCTGGTCCTGCAACTGCTGCAGTTCCTTGAGCCAGGCGTGTTGCAGCTCCAGCTGCTTGAGCTGCGCCTGCTGGGCCTTGAGCTGTTGCTGGGCGGCGTCGAAACGCTGGTCCAGCTCGGCGCGGGCCTCGGGCTCCAGCGGGGTGATGCCGCTGGCCTGGGCCTTGAGGGTCTTGTGCTGTTCCTCGGCTTCCTTGCTCTTGCTGTAGGCGCGCCGCCCGAGCTGGCTGTAGATCGAGGTGTTGGTGAGCTTTTCCAGCAGCTCGCTGCGTTCCTTGTCGTCGGCCTTGAGGAAGGCGCTGAACTCGCTCTGGGCCAGCATCACCGCGCGGGTGAACTG
Source organism: Pseudomonas sp. 22526 (assembly GCF_052044735.1). NCBI lineage: Bacteria > Pseudomonadati > Pseudomonadota > Gammaproteobacteria > Pseudomonadales > Pseudomonadaceae > Pseudomonas > Pseudomonas sp. 22526. The sequence goes on along the minus strand of NZ_JBQENK010000027.1, from coordinate 47,073 downwards.
CTCGAAGTTGAGCCCCAGCTTGGCTTCGATCAGTTGCTCGTAGTCGCGCTTCTGGCTGGCCAGCAGTTGATTGCTGTCCAGGTCGTGCAGGCTCTGCTTGCTGGCCTGCAGCTTGCCGTTGGCCTTGTCCCGGGCGCGGTTGGTTTCCCAGCGCGCGCGGTAGCGATGGCCGTCGATGCCGACGAAGTCGACCTCGGCGTAACCGCTGCCGGTGCCACGGCGCAGCAGGGTGCGCGGGTCGCTGGTGAGCATCTCGCTGTCCACCTCCGGCACCTTGGTTTCGCGGCCGATATTGTTCAGCCGCGGCACCGCGCCGAACAGTGCCAGGCACAGCGCATCGAGCAGGGTGCTCTTGCCGGCGCCGGTGGGCCCGGTGATGGCGAACAACCCGGCGCTGGCCAGGGGCTCGGCGCTGAAGTCGATTTCAAAGGGGCCGGCCAGGGAGGCCAGGTTCTTCAAGCGGATGGCGAGAATCTTCATGGCTGCTCCTCCTCGTGCTGCACTTCCTGGAGCAATTGCGCGAAGTCCTTGAGGGTCTGTTCATCCACCTCGCTGCCGTAACTGTCCAGCCAGGCGCGGCTGAACAGGTCCTGGGGGCTGAGCTGGTCCAGCTCCACCAGTTGCGCGGCGCCGTCGTCGCCTTCGCGGCCGCCATTGCCGGCGTATTCAGCGGCGATCCGCACCAGGCGCACGGCCTTGCCCTGCAGGGCGCTTTCCACCTGCTGGCGCAGGTCCGGTTGCGGCTCGTCCAGGCGTACCCGCACTTCCAGCCAGGGCTGGCGCTGTTCTTCGGCCAGCAGGTCGATGTCCGGCAGCTCCGCCAGTTGCAGCAGGATCTCCGCCAGCGGCGCCGGGCCCAGGCGTTGCAGGTTGACCGCGCGCGGGATCAGCCGCGGCTCGACGCTGACCAGGGTTTCGCCGTCGAGCTGGATATCGAGGATCTGGTGCTGGTAGCCGATCTCGGAGAACGACAGCGGAATCGGCGAACCGCTGTAGCGAATGCGTTCCTCGCCGTTGACCTTCTGCGGCTTGTGCAGATGCCCCAGGGCCACATAGCTGATGCTTGGGCCGAACAGGCTGGCGGGCAGGGCCTCGGCATTGCCGATGATCAGGCTGCGCTCGGAGTCTTCCGACACCGAACCGCCGGCCATGTGCGCGTGGCTGATGGCGACCAGCGCCTGGCCCGGCTGGCGCTTGGCATTGGCCGCGGCGATCAGCCATTCATGCACCTGGCCGATACCCCGCAGGTAATCGTCCCCCAGGTGCGCGCCCGTGACCTCCGCCGGCCGCAGGAACGGCAGCGCCAGGCACCAACCGGCAATCGCACCGCTGGCATCGGGCAACGGTAGCAACAGACGCTCGCTGTCCAACTGCCCGTCGTCCAGCCACAGCACCCGGCCCAGGGCATGGGTGCGCAGACGCCGCATCAAAGGTGCCGGCAACTCGATGCGCGAACCGGAGTCATGGTTGCCGGCAATCATCACAATGGTCAGCCCAGGCTGCTGTTCATGGGCGCTGACAATAAAGTCGTACAACCGCTCCTGGGCTTTGACCGGCGGATTGACCGTGTCGAAGATATCGCCAGCAATCAACAGTACGTCAGGGCTGTGCAGCGCCAGCTGACGCAACAGCCATTCAAGAAAGCAGGCATGCTCGAAATCGCGTTCCTGGCCATGGAGGTTCTGCCCCAGGTGCCAGTCGGAGGTGTGAAACAGACGCAAGGCAAACTCCGCAAACAATCAGGTGAGCCGCAGGGAAGAGGAGAGCGGCGTGAGGGGGGAGAGTTTAATGGTAAATCGGGTGTGGGGCTCGGTCTGATGGCCGATGGCGTCCTTTTGATGGCAGGCTGGACTCCGCGTACGGCCGCAGAGGGCGCCTATTGGCTCTCGCCTGTCAGTAGTGGGGGTAACTGGGCTGCCTCGGGCTGCGGTATCTGTTCCCAAGTAACCCGGGTCCCGTTCGGCAAGTTGACCGGATCTCCAGTCGTGATGCTTATCGTAAAGGCTTGGACCACTGTTTCGTCGACACTCCGCCCCAGTACATAGTGTTCATTGCGAGCCCTGTACCAGATCCCTCCCAGATGTAGCCAGGTATCTGAACTGACATGGCGCGGATAAAAGGCGCCTATGGGCCGCGCCAGGTCCTGTGCACGGTTACCGAACAGCCTGTGGATCGCAACCGTGAGTGGCAGCACCACGCCGTGGGGGTTCTTGCGGTGTTCTGCTTGGGGTCGATAAAACATCGATGGCTCCGCTACGGCGTTGGGGATCATAGGTTTTATAGCCGAGAATTCCCCGCCTTTCAGGCAAACGCGGTCTGGATAAATGCCTCCAGCGCCTGTTCTTCCAGGATTTCGATGGAGAAGTGCCCGAAACGCTTGGGCAGCCAGATGAGGCTTGCCCCGGATGGGGATTGCAGGTTGGCGCGGGTCAGTGGCTGGCCGTTTTCGTCGGCGTAGCGTACGTGCAGGCCGCCGCGTTCCCAGACGAGTGTCCTGGAGATCCGGGCCTTGAGTATCCGGGCGTAGTAGGCGCAGGCAGCTTCCAGGTCCTGCACCAGTACATCGACGTGACTGAATTTCAACTCCATTGAATCACTCCTGACGAACCGGCCCCCATGGTAGCCAAGCTCGCCTTGGAACTCGATGGGGCTGCGTGGTGGATCAGTCTCGACGCTTGATTTCTATCAGGCCCTTTGCGGCCGTTTAGCTGCTATTTTCACAACCATCGATAATGGCCGCTTGTGAGGTCCCGCTGGTGCGTCACGCTCGAAGACCGACCCTGCGGGGGCCATCAACGAAATGCTCAAGCGTTGCAGCGTCGATGAATGGCTCTGGCATGGCCAACAGTGGCGGGTTGTGAAATGCGGATTACCGTTATTCAAAAGAATGATGTCGAATTGCCAGATTGCTGGCATGATCTGGTCAAGCATTGAGCAAACAGGATTCGAGCAAAAGGATGTGTTCCGATGAATATCAATGCGGTTGTAATCAACCCCTTCAAGGCCTGGCTAAGTGAACTGTTGCTTAATCGCGAGCTCTTCAAGGGGCCGAATGGTAGGCCGCTATACAGCTATCAGCTCACCGAGAGTGAATACGCTTCGTTACGTGATCTGCTTAAGCAGCATCTGCTGCGCAGCGACAACCCTGCCCATTTGCTGCATCTAGGTGCCTGCTTTTGCCTATTCGTCAGTGAGCAGTATCGGCGCAACTACAACCGATCTTGGTCTTGGTCTGGCGCCGAGACAGAATTAGGAGTCCAGCTCAACCCCGCCGACCACGCAACGCTGACCCAAAAAGGTCTCGACTACTGGCAGCGCCCCGTTCGGCGGCGTGAAAGTAGGCACGACTGGCTGGGTTCCCTGTTTGCTGAAGGCGGGCTACCCTGGCCGTTGGTGCAGGATGACAGACACGGCTTTGGCCGAGCGGTTAAGCGTGGAATCAAGCACTTCTTCCGTACCGAGGGAAACCGCCGGACCACCTCGGACTTGATGTCGGATTTCGAGGAGGATCTGCCGCTAGCGTTCCAAACCCTGGAAACACGTCAGCTCCTGGCTGGTATCGTTGACCAATTGATGTACTTGGTTGAAAACTATCCACTTAAGGACCAGCAGGATCCAGCCGGCTATTTGGATAATGCCGCGCCCTATTGGTCCGGGGCGTTTCCCATCCCGCTCGACGAAACTAACGCACGCCGCTTGATCAACGACTGGCTGCGTGATGCAGGGCAGAAACGTCAGGAGCGCAAGGAGGCCCTCGAAAGGGCGCGGGATTTTACCTGTGAACATGTACTTCAAGGCGTGCTGCCCGCGTGGGCGATTCGCACCGAACTGATCCTGCCACAACGCACCACATTCACCATCGACCTTACCCGGCTCAGTAGCACTCGGCTGGATGTCGCCTACTACGAAGGCGAGCACATACTGGCCCGAGGGGGCGCAGTTTACGGACAACTGAGCGGCGATAATCTGCAGGTTCGCTTTAGCAATACGCAGGTCACCCTGGAGCGCCGCCACATATCAGAGCCAGTGACGATGCGCCTGCTAGACAATGGGCGGGTGGTCCACCGCTTCCAGTTTGAGGACAGCGCGATTGACTTCCAGTACACGCCTCTGGTCTTCGAGCGCCGCGCGGAGCGTTGGCAGCTGGCGGGGACATCCTCTTGCAGGCTGTCGGGTGACAAGGCGCTGATCCGCTTGCCTTTAGGATTTGAGCTGAACGCAGAGCTAGACTCAGCGACCGAGACTGTCCTCGACAAGGAGGCCGGCCATTGGGTCGAAGTGACTGCGGATATTTCGTTGCACTTTAAAGAAGACTTCTATCGTATTGAGCTCAATCAGGAGCAGTGTGAGGTGCTGAAACCAGCGCTCATCGGCAACCAGGCTCAGTACGACAGCAATCCCACGACCATTTTCCTCGGCTGGCCCAGTCTTGACCTGCCGGAAGGCTTCATTTACGGCCGCGACGAGTTGGTCGAATTCGCCAATGGCCAGCAGTTGGACACGCTAAGGCGTTCTGGGTTTTATGGCCTGGTTAGTTACAGCCTGCGTAGCAAGAGCGGGAAAACCCTGCTGCAGCGTCGAATTGCCGTACTTCCCAGGGAGTTCAGCCTGGGATTATCTCCCGGCATTCAAGGGCAACCGGCACGGATCACACTCAAGAGTGCGCAGCAGCTAGATTGCCGAATCGTGAGTGACAGCCTGAAATGCCGACCACTGCCCGATGTGCAAGCAAACGGTTTCTTACTGCAGCACGACAGTCAGAGGCCTCCCGCCAGCTTTGTTCTGGAGCTTGGCACTGAAGGGAATCAGCAGGCTATACAGTTGCGTCTGCCGTACCCCTACCAAGGTGCGCGCTTACTTGATACGAATCTACAGCCTATCAGCAGCAATGAGCTCAGCCTAAGCGAGCTGCTCGGCCATCGTGTTGCTCTGGCCTCAGGCCAGCCGCAAGGTCAGAGTTTTTTTCTGGTACTGGAGTTGGTGAGCGAATCAGCGCTGCGCCCTCAGCGGGTGTATGAGGTAAGGGTTGGCCAGGATCCGGTCCAACTGAGTCTGTACAGCTATCAAAACGACATCTTGCAGATGCTGGGTGCAGTGGACGAACAGGATGCCTTCATCAAACTCCATGTGGAAACCGAGCAACGCCTGCTCAGCCTGAACATCCGACGCTACAACGGGCGCTTGGCCTGGCAAGGTCAAGATATCTTTGCCATCTGCGATATCAGCTCGCCCAATGTACTCGACACCGCGCAAGTCGAGGCCATGCTGATGTCCGACCCCAAGCACACTTCGTTGGTACTGGCGGAAAGGACAAGCCAGGATGTTGGCACGGGCGTGTTTGAGATACCCAACGCGATGCAGCGCAGGGGCCCCTGGCTGATTTATCCATCCCAGGACAGCATCATTCAGTTCCGTCCAGCGTTATACGCATCGAATACCCAGGGCATCGAAATGGTGAGCGAGGTCGGCTCGCTGCACCGGGCGACAGAGGTTTTCCATCCCGAGCGCAACCCGGAAGTGATCAATCAACAGATCGCTGCGATGGCCGAAGACTTCGGTCACAGTGGCTGGCAATACTTGGCCGACCTTAAACAGCACTTCGCGCACCTGCCTCTGTCGTCGTTCGAAAGCTGGAAGGCGCTTTCGCGCCAACCACGTGCCACGGCCTTAGCTGTGCTACGCCTGGAAATGGACGAGGCATTCTGCAACCGGGTACGCGATGAGCTGGCGGTGATCTGGGAGGCAACGCCGTTGCGCCTCTGGGCTGAGGTCTATCAGTACTTCCTACGCAGCCTCCATGAGCTGGGCTTGCCGGAGGTCTTGATCCGCAATCTTGAGGAGAATCGGGCTTCTGTCTTGCGTGCAGTCGTATCCGGTTTTGACCATGTCGACGATTATCTGCATACAGGTAAGTGCGCTTCACTCACCAAAGTGCCGCCTGAAGCTGCTCTACCCATTTGGTGCGGGCAACTGCGCCAGGTTCATGGCTCGAACAGCCGCTGGCCGACGGAGCTGAGTTCCGAACTTGGATCCTGGATCTCCCGTCAACAACTGCCGGAACAGCTCAAGACGCTCTCTACGACGGGTTATGCCAATGCGGTGATCTATCTGCCGATCTTCATGGCTTTTGTGACTGCCGAAAAGGCCCGGCTGAATGACCTGAGCGTGCCATTGCCCTATCTGAAATTCGCCATCCGCATGCTCGCCGACTTTGACAGGCAAAGCTGGTTCAATCCAGTTCATGCACTGATGGTGTCTTATCTACTGGCCACGCAGAGCGAGGCATAAGGATTTTCAATGCGTTTCTTCAGGGACTTGATCGAGCAGAGCCTCAACCGTACGCGAGAGGCAACACTGGGTGTGCTGGGCATCAACCATGCGGGGCTGCGTCACCACCTTAGCGAGAGTCTGGTGGGTGAGTTGGGGGCTGAGGGCTGCTTTCTGGCACCACCAGTGTTTGAACACACCTTTGGCTGGCAGGAGTCCGACAAACGCTTGCAGGATTTATCACCCAGCTTGCTGTCTGAGAGTCTGCTGAGCACCCTGCAGAATGCCCACGCCTATCAATTTCCGAGAAGCGCGAAGCCATACGCCCACCAGCTTCATGCCTGGCGCATGCTTCTGGCCGACAAAGCCAAATCGGTGGTGATTACTAGCGGCACCGGCTCGGGTAAGACGGAATGCTTCATGGTGCCGATCCTCGAGGATCTCATTCGTGAACGTGAGCGGAGCAAGGCACCTCTGGTTGGTGTGAGGGCACTGTTTCTCTATCCGTTGAATGCGCTGATCAACTCCCAGCAAGAACGCTTGGATGCCTGGACGCGGGCCTATGGTCAAGACATTCGTTTCTGTCTCTATAACGGCAAGACCGAAGAGACCGAGGGCATCGTGCGTAAAGAGCAGGTACTGAGGCCCAACCAGATTCTGTCCCGTCAACTACTGCGCAAGGAGCCTGCCCCCATCCTGATGACCAACGCCACCATGCTGGAGTACATGCTGGTACGTCAGGTGGACAATCCGATCTTGGAGCTTTCCCGACAGCAGCAATCTCTGCGCTGGATCGTCCTCGATGAGGCGCACACTTATATTGGCTCACAGGCGGCTGAGATGTCGCTGTTGCTGCGGCGTGTGGTTCAGGCATTCGGCAAGCATCCCGAGCAGATCCGCTTTGTGGCAACGTCCGCCACCATTGCCGGCGCCGATGTCGAAGAGCATTTGAAGCAATATTTGGCCAACCTCGCCGGCGTAAGGCTTGAACAGGTCGAGGTCATCAGTGGTTCGCGTGAGTGGCCCGATCTGCAATTGCACAAGTCGCAGCACACATTGACCTTGCAAGATATGCAGGCTCTTGAGCCTGATATTGAGGACTCTCTTGTTCGCTTCGAAGCATTGTGTCAGCACCCCGTCGCCCAGGCTCTCCGACACGCTGTGGTCAGCTCACCCAAGCCGCTGGATCTCAATGACCTGATCCGTGCCGTCAGTGACGAACTGCAGGGCAGCACCCAGCTGGCCCGACAGCAGGAGGTTCTTGATTGGCTAGATGTACTCACTGGAACTCGACCCTCCCCATCGAAGCCTCCCTTCTTGAAGCTGCGCGCCCACTTCTTCCAGCGCATGCTGCATGGTCTATGGGCCTGCGTCGATCCGAACTGTAGCGCCAAATCCCAGCATTTGCAGGAGTGGCCATTTGGCAATGTCTATGTCAACCAACGCGCCCACTGTGAATGCCAGGCCCCTGTCTACGAACTGGGCTTCTGCGATGACTGCAAGACGCCACATTTGATTGCAGAAGATCGAAATGGCGAGCTGCATCAGCTCAGCCCTTATACAGGCGATGAGTTCTCCTTGAGCTATGAACATGAGGACGATGATTCCTCTACAGGTAGTGCGATTACCGGTCCCAACCACAAGGTTCCTGTTCAACGTATTGTGATTGCTGGATTACCTGCGGCCCATGAACCCTATCAGTCTGATCGAGTCGATCTGGAAACCCTGAAGGTCGGCAGCCTGCTGGGGCAGAGACCTCTTCACATTGTTTTTGCTGAGGAGAAACAGGCATGTTGCAGTGAATGTGAGCACGCTTTTCCGGACGGCCGGAGTTTCCTGAGAAAAGCTTATTTGGGGGCGCCATTTTACGTGGCGAATGCGGTTCCAACCGTATTGGAGTTCTGTCCTGATCCCGATAAGGAGGATTGTGATGGTCGCTCCCCAGAGGAGCTACCAGGGCGCGGACGTAAACTGATTACCTTTACTGACAGCCGTCAAGGTACGGCACGTATGGCGGTGCGTATGCAGCAGGAAGCAGAGCGCTCTCGTCTGCGTGGCTTGGTGTTTGAGACGCTGCGTAATGCGCAGGCCAAAATTGATAGCCAGCCGCAGGATATGCCAACCGGTGATTACGATGCACTTATTATTCAGGCAGCCAACCTGGAGAGGCTCGGTATGGCGAGTATGGCGAGCGATCTTCGCTCCCAAGCCGAAGCCATGCGCTCAGGAAACCTGGGGCAGGATCGTGTTGCCGAAGTTGACTGGGAGCAGATGGTTCGCGAGCTGGCTGCCACAAAAGACATTGAGCAATCCATTCTTGAGTACAACCGTTATGCGAACCCAGCACTGTTCGATGGTAGTCAGGGCGGCACAACCATGGCGCGCCTGTTGTTGGCCAGGGAGTTTGCCCGTCGCCCCAAGAGCCAGAACAGCACGGAAACACTGGGATTGGTTCGTGTTAGCTACAAAGGTTTGGAGACGATAAATAGTTGCCCACCGCTCTGGGAGCAGACCGCGGCAATGTCAGCAACAGGTGATCCCGGCAGCAAATCTAAGCTGACGCTCAAGGACTGGCAGGACTTTCTGAAAGTTGCACTGGATTTTTATGTGCGAGACAACACCTTCGTGCGCTTGAATCGAGACATGCAGCTTTGGATGGGCAGCCGATTCACACCCAAGTCTCTGTTCCCGCCGAAGAGCGATATCGACGAAAGTCATGTCATCAAGAAATGGCCACAAGTCAGAGCTGGCAATCCCCCGAGGCTGGTGAAGCTCCTTGAGATGGCCACGAGTCTGAGCCGAACTCAGAGTATCGATGCCGATAAAATCAACGGCTGGCTCGATGCCGCTTGGTACACACTGGTAAAAGCTACCATTTTGGAGTCTACGGATGCCGGCCATAACCTCAGGTTGGAGTCCTTAACGTTTTCGTTACCGGCCACAGGCTGGGTATGCCCACTTACGCATCGAATTTTTGATACAACGTTTAGAGGCCTTACACCTTATCTTCCTATCAAGCAGCTCCCTCGAGACTACCGGTGTCAACCAGTCCAGCTAGCCTCTCTCAGTCGCCTGCAGGTCGATGGAAGTGCTACTGCTAAGCTAACTCAGATCAGAACACGCGTTGATCAGGATCCGGTAATTGAAAAGCTTCGATATGAAGGTCTCTGGTCGAACTTGAGCGACAGAACGGTTGAGGGTGGTTTCTATTACCGAACTGCAGAGCATTCTGCTCAGCAGTCTGCTCAGAAGCTGGATACCTACGTAGACCTGTTCAAAAAGGGCAGGATCAATGTACTGAACTGCTCCACCACTATGGAGATGGGTGTCGACATCGGCGGTATTTCCGCCGTGGTGATGAACAACGTACCACCACACCCGGCAAACTATCTTCAGCGTGCTGGACGGGCAGGTCGCAGGAGTGAGGCGCGTGCCATTGCCTACACTTTGTGCAAGGCCGATCCGCACAATCAAAGGGCATTCGCTCAGCCAAAGTGGCCATTCATCACTGCCATTCCCGCGCCAAGCATTACTCTGAGTTCGGCGAGGATTGTGCAACGACATGTGAATTCACTGCTGCTCGCCATATTCTTGCGCACTCAGACTCAAAGCGATGGCGACCGTACTAAGCTGACCTTGCACTGGTTCTTCGGCGCGGATGAGTCGCCATGCCAGCGGTTCATCAGCTGGTTGGCCAGCTGCCCAGATAAATATGCAGAGCCGGTGTACATGCTGGCTAAAGGAACTTGCCTGCAGGGGCGAGCTATATTGGCCATCGCCGCGGATACCCGAGACGCCATACAGGAGATAGAGAGTCGCTGGTTAGAGGAGCTTCGCAAGCTAAATCACAAGCAACTGGCTGCCAAGGACGAGCCTTACAAGAAAGCTCTCGAGTTGGAAAAGAAACGGCACTGCGATGAATACTTGCTCAGAGACCTTGCTGCCCGTGCCTTCTTGCCAGGGTACGGCTTTCCCACCGATGTGGTGACACTGAGTACCTACAATATCGAGGACTTCAAGCATAAGCGTGAGCGGAAGAGTAGTCGCGAAGACAGCGTCTTCAACAACAAGGAGCTACCGTCACGCGGGTTAAACATAGCTATCCGTGAATACGCTCCAGGATCTCAGGTAGTCATCGATGGCCGGGTGTACCGCTCGGCTGGCGTGAGCCTACAGTGGCATGCCAATGGGCAGGTCAACGAGGCGCAAAAATTTGATATTGCTTGGCGTTGTTCGCATTGCGGAGCAGCGGGCGTTAAAGAAAACGCCTATACAAACAGTGCGGAGTTGACCTGTACTCATTGTTCAGTCCCCATTCCGTTCTCCGAGCAACGCAAGGTGCTGCGCCCCGGAGGGTTTGTCACTGATTTCTATGAGTCAACAAGTAACGATATCTCGTCGCAAAAATATATCCGCGTCGAGCGCCCGCGTATCCAGGTTGTCGGTTCCAGCATTGCTCTACCCGACCCTTGCTGCGGTTTCGTCCGCTTTGGTCATGGAGGCAGCGTTTTCCATCATTCCTCCGGTGAACATGAAAAAGGCTATGCCGTTTGCATGACCTGTGGACGCGCTGAGTCGATGCTGGCATCAGGAGACATTCCGAAAGCGCTTCTTCCGGATCAATCACACCGACCGGTGGGCGGTATTACGGGTAGCCACAAGGAACACGATTGCCCAGGTTCATCCGTACAAGTCAATATTTTCCTTGGCTACCAGATCCACACTGACGTGTTGGAAGTGTTTTTGAAAAGCCCTCTCACTGGCCACTGGCTGGGAGCCGGCACTAAAGAACAAGCTATCGCCATGACGCTGGCAGTCGCTATGCGCGATGTGATTGCAGATCAGCTCGGCATTGCTACTACAGAGATGGGGTTTGGTTTCCGCCTAGACAAAGATCTGGAAAGCGGCCAGACCCGCAGCGTGATTCAGCTGTTCGACGAAGTCAGTGGTGGTGCTGGCTTTGTCCTTGCTGGACTCGATGATCTATCGAGTTTACTGGAGAAAACCCGAGCGAAGCTCGAGTGCCCTGTTAGCTGCGAAAATGTCTGTTCTCATTGCCTGGCGGGCCAAGACAGCCGAGTTGAGAGGGAGGAGCTGGACCGCAGAATGGCGCTGAAGTGGATCCAACAATCTGGTTTGATAGAGCATTTGGAACTGCCAGCCGATCTTTCAAGGATTCCTGGAGCGCGTTACTGCTCAGTTGGACCGCTGCGCTACCTGAACTCTGCTATCAACAAAATCGACCGTAGTGTTATTGGTAACTCGATAACAGTGCTATTGCAGGGCGATGCGGAGGATTGGGAAATCGATCACCCTGAATTTCGCGAGCGTCTCTTAATCTGGCAGCTAGCGGACAAACTGCCGGTCAGAGTTGCACTACCTACGGGAGCCGCACGCGGCAGTGAGTTGAAAAACAGCCTGGCGGTACTGGCTCACCTAGGAGTGACGGTGCTTGAAGTCACCAGAGGGGTTCTTCCTGAAGGCCTTTTCCTGACGACTCAAATCACCTCTGGAGATATTTGCAAAAGCTTGCTTTGTAACGAGCCGGCGCCAGCAATGCCTGGCGCTCAATGGCTTGGGGGCAATGGCAGTTCTGTTTGGGTTAGTACACAGAAATTACCCGCCCTCGAGGGTAGAATCATCGACACGAGTGGCTGGCGCCGGCAAGAACAGGACGCCAGGGTCATCCAGGTCACCAATGAACTGAGTGGGCCTGTACGTGAGTTAGGCAAACGACTGCAAGCACTGATCGGTCAACAGGCTCCAGAGGTAGCTGAGTTACTGGCGAACGACAGAGTCATAAGTCTTAGCTATTCAGATCGATATCTTAAGTCACCTTGGTCGTTAATGCTCCTCAGCGGATTCTTGGATATCTTCAAAAACTCCGAACTCAAGAGCCTCAGCATCCAGACACTCGCTGCCAGCTCTGGGCAAACGAGCTCGTTGATATCACATGACTGGTTGCATGCCGCGGATCAAGAGTCTGTGCTGAGCCTATGGCTGGGTAGCCAGTTCTCTCTGCAGCCTACGATCGATATCAAAGAGCACACTCGGGATCTGCAGCACAGCAGGGAGATTTCCGTGGTTTGGGTTTCTGGAAAGCGCTGCAAGATATTTTTTGACCAGGGGATGGGCTATTGGCGCGGCCGCATGCCTCATCGGGCTCAAATGGGTTTCGACTTTTACAGCGATTATAAGGGCCAGGCGATGCAGATGTTGGAGAAGTACAAAGATGCAAGCATGGTTCCAAGTGGGGACTGGTCGACTTACATTAGCGTTGTAGTAGGTTGACTCAGTGACCACCTTTCTCCACATACTCGACGACTGTTCGATTGACTGATCGCTTTTGGCCGAAAGCGCACCGTCAATAAAATCTGCAGTGTCCATCCTCATCAAGCTTGCCCACTACGGGCAAGCACATTCATACCCACATCAACAGCCGCAATCGCATCCTGCCGACAAAGTCCCGACACCACTGCCACGCGGAAGCCAATCCGCGTGTTTTGTATTGCTCAAACAGTTCAAAGTGCTCCAGGCACAGTCCGGCGGCCCGCAGCTCGGGGCAGTCGGGATGGGCCAGCCGTGACAGGCTGGTAGTGAGCATGGGGTAAGGCTGGGCCGACTGGATAAGCCAGCCCAGTTCGGTCTGCCCGGGATTGCAGAACAACAGCTGGCAGCGGCCGCCCAGTTGCTGGTCGAGAATTGCGTTCAGGCGGTCACACAGTTGAGCGGCTGGGAGCGATGTGCCGCGCAGATGGGTGACCAGCAGAAAACGGTGGTTGTAGGTGGGAATCAACGCAGGCCCTGCCTCAAGGGGGAGAGGGCAGGGATTAACACACTCTCGTTACGCATTGAGGAATAGGAAATGTCCTAAAGTGGCCCTGGCCGGCTCCAGGGTTTCCTGGGTTATTTCGGGTACAGCGGCGGCAAACTGCTGGTGTCGGCCAGCGGGGTCTGCACCTGTTCGGAGATGGGGATGGCGCGGATCGCGCGCCACAGTTCTTCGCCTTGCCAGTAGTGGCCGGTTTCGCTGTAGAGCGCGCCGTTGAGGCCGTCCAGGGCGTCGGACAGGGGCACGAAGCGGGCGGCCATGTCGGCCAGGGTTTCCGGTTGCTGGCGGGCCCAGGCGTCCAGGGCCTGGCGGGTGGCTTGCGGGTCGTTGGCCAGGCTGGCGCGCTTGAGGTCGTCGAGCAGGGTGCGCGGGCTGGGGCCGGTCTGAGCGGCGCGCAGGATTGCCGGTTGCCAGCGCGCGCGCCACCAGAGGCCGAAGCCGAGCAGGGTGGTGCAGGCGAGGAGCAGGGTGCTGAGTTTCCAGGCCCACAGGGTATCGCTGTCGCCACCGGCGCCAGTCGTTGCCGCGCCAGCCGGGGTGTCCACCACCAGGCTCGGGTTGTTCGCCACCTGCAGGGTGCGCGCCGGCAGGCTGCTGCGTTCCAGGTGGTCCTCATGGGTGTTCCACCAGACCACTTCCACCGTCGGCAGGTCGATGCTGCCACTGCGATTCGGTACCAGGGCCTGGCTGTCTTCGCGGCTGCCGATCAGCCCGCGGTCGCTGACCTGATTGCTCAGCTGCGGTTGGTCCGGGTAGCTGCGCAGGCCGTTGGCCTCGGTCACTGGCAAGGGCGGCAGTTGCGAGCTGGACAGGCCCTCGGCCTTCAGGGTCAGGCTGCGGGTCAGCGAGTCGCCGACCTGGCTGTGCTCCGGCTCGGGGTTCCAGCTTTCCCCCAGGCTCAGGCTGCGGGCCGGCAGCCAGGGCGCGTCGGCCGGGTATTCGACCGGCTTGGCCTTGACCGTCAGTGGCATCTGCGCCGAACTCACGTGCATCAGCTTGCCCGGCTTCAGGCCTTGGGGCGTCGAGTCCTGGCTGCCCGCGGCATCGGCCAGGGTGGCGCTGAAGGTCAGTTCCGGAATGTTCAGCACGCCACTGTGCTGGGGGAAGATCGCGTAGCGGATCTCGATCACGCCGTGGCGCACGCCGTTGATGACTTTCTCATAGGTGCGCGACTCGCCGAGCTGTTCGACCCGGGCGTCGTCGATCTGCAGCGGCGTCAGGCTGCTGTCGTCGTACAGCGAAACCGAGTGGTAGATGTGCAGGGTCAGCACCGCCTGGGCCTGTACGTAGACGCTGTCCTGGTCGAGGCTGGCGTCGATGAACACCGGTTCCAGCGGCGCGCTGTCGCTGCGGCTTGCGCTTTGCAGCACCTGCAGGGTGATCGACTGGCTCTGCACGTCGCCCAGTTGCAGGGGCGGGATTACCACGGTGCCGGTGGTCTTGGGCAGCAGGGTGATGATCCAGCGGGTGATGGCGCGGTTGTCGCCGTTGAGGCTGGTCAACTGGTTGACCTGGCGCGTGCCCTGGACCTCGAACTGCGCTTGCAGCGGCGTCAGGTCGGGTTTGCCGAACAGCGTGACATTGTTGGATTCCAGGGTCAGCTCGACGGTTTCCCCGGAGTTCACGCGGCTGCGGTCGACACTGGCGACCAGCCCCTCGGCCCGGGCAGCAAAGGCGCCGAGCATCAGCACAAGCGTGAGTAAGAGGGTGGTGAAGCGGGTCATCGAATTTTTCCCTGATCCTGATGTTGTTGCTGTTCGTACCAGAACTTGCGGCGCAGCAGTTCGCCCGGATCGTCCGGAATCTGCCGTAGCCATTGTTCCAATGCCTGCCGGTGTTCGCCGTCGAAATTGTCCTGGGCATCGCGCAGCGGCGGGGTGGTGGTCTGTTCGTCGCCCAGTTCGCTGCCGGGAATCGTATCGTTGCCCGGGGTGGCGACCTCGTCGTCCGTTGCCTCGTCGGCGCTGGCGGGGTGGCCGTTCTCCGGTGGCTGCTGGCCCGGGGTGACCGGTGCCTGGGTCGCCGCGCCGGCTTGTGGCGGCTGGCGGGTTTCGTCGTTGTCCTCGCTTTCGCCCTTGGCCGGTTCTTCCGCTGGCGCGGGTTCGGTCTCCTGCAACAGGCGTTCGACCAGGGCCTTGTTCTTTTGCGCGGCCGAAAGCTCCGGTTGCAGCTCCAGGGCCTGTTCGTAGGCATCCAGCGCGGCTTCCAGCTCGCCGCTCTTGGCCAGGGCGTTGCCACGATTGTAGTGGGCGCGGGCGTCGTTGCCTTCGGCGAAGCGCTGAGCGGCAGCGGCGTAGTTGCCGGCCTCGTACAGCGCCACCCCTTGCCACTGCGGGTCCTCGAAATGCTGCGCCGCCTCGCCGGGCCGCTTCTGTTCCAGCAGGCGCTGGCCTTGCTGGTCGGGGCGCAGCCACAGGTCGTTGAACTCGAAGGCGTAGCTGGGTTGCGGTGCGGCGAACAACAGCAACGGCAGGCAGAACAGCCAGCCGCGGCGCCCGGCGCAGGCGGCCAGCAGCAACAGCGGCAAGAGCAGCCAGTAACCCTGGTCGGCCCAGGTGTCCAGGCGTAGGGTCTGGCCGTCGCTGCGCAGGTTCTGCGGACCGCTGAGCAGGCCCAGGCCGCGCAGATCGTTATCGTCCAGGCGCGCCGGGCGATAGCGCCCGCCGACCTCGCCGATGAAGCGCTTCAGGCTCGGGCTGTCGAGGCGCGACATCAGAATCGCCCCCTGTTCGTCCTTGAGAAAGCTGCCGTCTTCCTGGGCCACCGGCGAGCCCTGGCGGCTGCCGATACCCAGCATCAACAGTTGCGGCGCCTGGCCGCCGAGGGCCTGGCGGATGCCCTGGCGTTCCTGTTCGCTGAGGGACGAGCCGATCAGCAGGATCCGGCCCTGGCCCAGCGCGCCCTGGTCCAGCAGCTTCAAGGCCTTTTGTAGTGCCAGGTCGGCGCGATGGCCGGGCTGGGGCATGATCGACGGCTTGAGGGCTTCCAGCAGGTTGCGGCTGGTGGCCAGATCATCCGACAGCGGCACCAGGGTGTGGGCGCTGCCGGCATAGACCACGATCGCCGTCTGCGCATCGCTGCGCACCTGCAACAGGTCCAGCAGCTTGCGCCGGGCCTGTTCCAGGCGATTGGGTGGCACGTCGCCAGCGAGCATTTCCGGGGTCAGTTCCAGCAGCACCACCAGCGGGTCGGCCGGTTTCTGGCTGGTTTGCTCGACCCGCTGCCAGCCGGGACCGAGCAGGGCCAGCACGGCGAGGATCCAGGCCAGGCCGAGGGCGACCCATGGCAGCTTGCTTTCGCGACCGCTGCCGCCGCTGAGCAGGGCGGCGTGAAAGGCCGGCGGCAGGATCATCTGCCAGCGCCCGGCGCGTTTCTGTCGGTGCCACAACTGCCACAGCAGCCAGCCGAGCAGCGGCAACAGCAGCAGCCACCAGGGGCGGAACCAGTGGGGCCAGAGTTCGGCCCAGAACGGCGCGCTCATCGACGCCTCCGCAAACGCAGGCGTTTCAGCCGTTCGCGCCAGTGGGGCAAGGGCTGCAGAAAGCGCTCGCGGGTGAAGAAACGGTGCAGCGGATGGTCCGGCCAGCGCTCGCGCACCACCAGCAGCATGCTCAGCAGCAGCGCCCCGGCCAGCGGCCAGCTGTACAGCGCCTGCGCCGAACGGGCCTGGGTCGGCTGCTGGGTCACGGGTTCCAGTTGGTCGAGGGTGTCCTTGATCGCTTGCAGTTCCTGGCCGTCGCGGGCGCGGAAGTAGCGCCCGCCGGTGGCTTCGGCGATGGCCTTGAGCGCCGGCTCGTCGAGGTCCAGGCTCGGGTTGAGGCCGAGGAAACCCAGGGTGGCGCTTTGCTCCGGGTCGGCGCCGATGCCGATCGGGTAGATCTTCACGCCTTCTTCGGCGGCCAGGCGGGCGGCGGTCAGCGGGTCGATTTCGCCGCCGTTGTTGGCGCCGTCGGTGACCAGGATCAGCACCCGGCTCTGCGCCGGCCGCTGGCGCAGGCGCTTGAGCGCCAGGCCGATGGCGTCGCCGATGGCGGTGTTCTTGCCGGCGATGCCGATCTTCGCTTCGTCCAGCCACACGCGCACGGTGTGCCGATCGAAGGTCAGCGGCGCTTGCAGGTAGGCTTTGCTGCCGAACAGGATCAGCCCGACGCGGTCGCCTTCGCGGCGTTCCAGGAAGTCGCCGAGCAGGTGCTGGACCAGGTTCAGGCGGCTGACGTCTTCGTCCTGCCATTGCATGTCGGGGAAGTCCATGGAGCCGGAGACGTCCACCGCCACCAGCAGGTCGCGGCCGCTGGCGGCCACGGGCAGCGGTTCGCCCAGCCATTGCGGGCGGGCGGCGGCCACCAGGAGCAACAGCCACAACAGAATGAAGGGCGCCTGCTGGCGCCAGGTCGGCAGGTTGGCCCGGGCGCGGCGCTTGGCCAGGCCCTCCAGGTCACTGAGGAAACTGACCTTGAGCGCCGGTTCGCCGCTGTCGGCCACCGGCAGCAGCACCCGCAACAGCCAGGGCAGCGGCAGCAGGGCGAAGATCCACGGCCAGGCGAACTCAAACATGTTTGCGAATCCAGATTTCCACCGCCTGGGTCAGGCCGGCGATGGCCTTGTCGTCGAGCTTGCACTCGGGCTTGTAGGCGCCTTCCACCAGGACCATCCAGCGCGTGAGGCCGGCCGCCGGGCAGCGGTTGTCGAGGAATGCCAGCCACTTGCGGCCGTTGAGGGTGTGGCTCTGGCTGTAGGGGTAATGGTTGCGGCACAGGCGCTTGAGCAGGCCGTTGAGCTGTTGCAGCCAGGCACCGGCGGGCGCGCCGTCGTAGGGCTTGGGCAGCAGCGCCAGTTCGGCCAGCGCCGCCAGGCGCACCGGGTCCAGCGGTTGTTCGGCGCGGGGCAGGGGCTGCTGGCGTGGCCAGAAGCGCTTGAGTTGCCACAGGCCGAAACCGAGCAGCGGCAACAACACCAGCAACAGCCACCAGCCCGGCGCCGGCGGCCACAGGTCGATGGCGGGCGGGGCGATCAAGGGTTGCAGTTGGTCGAGGCTGCTCATCGGGCTTTCCCCGGGCGTTGCGGGTTCAGGTACTCGCGCAGTTGCTCGACCATTTCGCTCTGGGTGCTCAGGGGCATCAGCAGCACCCGCAGCTTCTGCGCCAGCAGTTCCCAGCGGGCGATGCGCGCTTCGCTCTGGGCCCGATAGGCCTGGCGCAGTTCGTAGTTGAGGGTGTCCAGTTCCAACTGCGCGCCGCGTTCGGCGAAGCGCAGCAGGCCGGCGGCGGGCAGGGCGTGGTCCAGCGGATCGGACAACGGCATCAGCAGCAGGTCGCAGTGCCGCGACAGCAGGCTCAGTTGCTGTTCGGCGGCGTCGCTCAGGGCGCGCTCGTCGCAGATCACTATCACCAGGCTGCCCGGGCGCAGCACTTCGCGGCCACGGCGCAGGGCGGTGCCGAGGGCGTCGCCCTGCGGTTCGGTTTCGCTGTGCAGCGACTGGTTGACCCGCACCAGGCGGTTGAGCAGTTGCAGCAGGCTCTGTTTGCTGCGCCGTGGCTTGATTTCGTAGTGGTCGTCGTCGCCGAACACCAGGCCGCCGACCCGGTCGTTGTGGCCCAGGGCGGCCCAGCCGATCAGGCTCGCGGCCTGGGCGGCGAGCACCGACTTGAACATCAGCCCGGAGCCGAAGAACAGCCGCCGGCTCTGCTCGACCATGATGAAGATCGGCCGTTCGCGTTCTTCGTGGAACAGCTTGGTGTGGGGTTCCTGGGTGCGCGCGGTGACGCGCCAGTCGATGCTGCGCACGTCGTCGCCGGCCTGGTAGACCCGCACCTGGTCGAAGTCGACGCCACGGCCGCGCAGCTTGGAGTGGTGCAGGCCGACCAGCGGGCTGCGCTGGCTCGGCGTGGAAAACAGTTGCACTTCGCGCACGCGATGGCGCATCTCGATCAGCTCGGCGAGGCTGACGCGGATGCCCGGGGCATCGACTGAGCTGGCGTTCATCGGGGTCAAGCGACGGCTACGACGTCGAGAATCCGCTGGACCACCCGGTCCTGATCGATGCCGGCGGCTTCTGCTTCGAAAGACAGAATGATGCGGTGGCGCAACACGTCGAACAGCACCGCCTGGATGTCCTCGGGGCTGACGAAGTCGCGCCCGGCCAGCCAGGCGTGGGCGCGGGCGCAGCGGTCGAGGGCAATGGAGCCCCGCGGGCTGGCGCCATAGGCGATCCACTCGGCCATCTCCGGATCGAACTTGGCCGGGGTGCGGGTGGCCATCACCAGCTGCACCAGGTATTCCTCCACGGCGTCGGCCATGTACAGGCCGAGGATTTCCTTGCGCGCGGCGAAGATCGCCTGCTGGCTGATGCGGCGCTCGGGTTTGGTTTCGCCGTTCAGCGCTTCGCCTCGGGCCTGTTGCAGGATGCGCCGCTCGACGGTGGCGTCGGGGAAACCGATCTTGACGTGCATCAGGAAACGGTCGAGCTGGGCCTCGGGCAGCGGGTAGGTGCCTTCCTGCTCGATGGGGTTCTGCGTGGCCATCACCAGGAACAGCGGCGACAGCTCATAGGTGCTGCGGCCGACGCTGACCTGGCGCTCGCCCATGGCTTCGAGCAAGGCCGACTGGACCTTGGCCGGGGCGCGGTTGATTTCGTCGGCCAGCACCAGGTTGTGGAAGATCGGCCCTTGCTGGAACACGAAGCTGCCGGTTTCCGGGCGATAGATTTCGGTGCCGGTGATGTCGGCCGGCAGCAGGTCGGGGGTGAACTGGATGCGATGGAACTGTGCTTCGATGCCTTCCGCCAATTCTTTGATGGCCTTGGTCTTGGCCAGGCCCGGGGCGCCCTCGACCAGCATGTGGCCGTCGGCGAGCAGGGCGATGAGCAAGCGCTCGATGAGTTTTTCCTGGCCGAGAATCTGCGTTGAAAGAAAGGTTCGCAGCGCGAGTAGCGCTTCACGATGTTCCATCGATGACTGTTCCTGCAGAGGGTGACCGAGGGCGTTCGAATAACGCCAGGGCTGGGGGCGTTACTTTAATCTATCCGGGCCCCTGGCGACTAACGGCAGCTGGCAAATTTCTGTAAATAGTGGGTAATTGGCCTCAGTAAGCCTTGCCGCCGTTCAGCTCTCAAGGAGCGCTTATCCGCAACGGAAATCCGTACGATTCGAAAAGATCCCAAACGTCCTCGCGATCGAAGAGCCGCCACCCCAGTGTCGTGAACCGCATCAGCTCATCCTCGCCGGGAAAGGAGTAGTAGGCCCCGGCAGATGGATCTTGAGGCGTCCCCGCCATGGGCTCATCGCGCTCCAGGCGCCTGATTGCGTCCATGATGAGACGCGCGCCTGGTTGATAAAGTGAAAGGATGTGCCACAGCAAGGAGCGCTCCTTTTCGACTGCCACACGCGCAGTCTCAATGATGCGACCCACATCAATGCCGGGACTGTCGATCCAATGGAGCGTACAACCGATCTCCGGGTCCCCGTTCAGCAGCGCCCGGAAGGTCGCGAGAACACCTCGATATTGAGGCAAGAGGCCAGAGTGAAGATTGAGGACGCCGCGTGGTGGAATTGCCAAGGCTTCATTCTTCAGGATTTGACCAAAGCGGATTGAGATGAACAGATCCGCTCCCGCATCCTGCAGCATTTGCAGGCCCGCAGGATCCCTCAAGCTGGGCAACACCCGCACAGGAACCCCAAAGCGTTGCTGCAGTTCTGCAAAACCGAATCGATGCCCGCTGCTGACCTGGTCGCTCGCTCCGATTGACCCAGGGGTCAAGGCATTGAAGAGATCCTGCTCGATCAATGCCAGTTGTCCGAGCATGCGTGGCACCTTCCTGCCCGATCCCACTCTCTCCGAGAGGAAGATTCCCACTGTGCTCTGGTGAATCTCGGGCAACAGGAAATTGAGAGTGAGATTGCTCTCCACGTCCCGGTTCACCAGAAAAGCGATTCGCAACTTCAGACCTCCTTCGGCAGACCTGTCTTGAGATGCAGCAACGGCCAATTCAACACAAGCGGATCGATTCCATTCCCATTGTTTGGCCACGACGTATGGACGCAAGGCTCGATCTGCTCGATCAATTCCGGCATCAGACCCAGCATAGTTGCTCTTTCGTCATTGCTAGGTCCCCCGGCAGCTCCTGGCCGTTCTCTGCCGATCATGGTTACAACGCGTGCGGGTGAAATCCGATGCAAGGGGATGGCAGCGGGTGCCTGACGTGCCGCCATCGCGGCGCGTCAGTGGTGGGGGCTCAGTTCTTGAAGCTGGAGTGCTTGCGGCCCTGGTCGCACAGGGCGAAGACCACCACCATCACCGCCGAGACCGCCAGGATCAGCGCCACGCCGTCGGTCGAGTGAGTGGCCGAGTTGGCCACCAGGGCCAGCCCACCCAGGGGCGCCAGGCCGCCGGCGATGGCGGTGCCGATTTCCCGGCCGGTACCGAAACCGGAGGAGCGGGTCTGGGTCGGGAACTGGCGGCTGAGGAACGAGCCCTGGGGGGCGAACATCATCGGCGCCAATACCCCGGTGCCGATGGCGATGGCCAGGTAGATCATCAGCGGTTCGCCGGTATTGAGCAGGCTCAGGAAGGGATAGGCGAACAGCACCGAGCAGAGGCCGCCGAGCATCAGCACCTTCTTGCTGCTCCACTTGTCGCAGAGCCAGCCGAAGCAGGGCACGGCGACGATCGCCACCAGGCTGGCAATGGTCACTGACAGCGAAGTGACATGGGCCTCGACGCCTTTGTACTGGGTCAGGTAGGCCAGGGAGAAGGTCTTGAAGATGTAGCTCAGGGCGTTGTAGCCGATGGCCACGAACAGCACCACGGCCAGGCCCTTGAGGTCGTTCTGGAACAGCAGCTTGAGGGGCGAGACCTGGGTCTTGGTGTTGTCTTTGTCGTGCTCTTTATCCGGCTTCTCGAACTGCGGGGTTTCCGGAATGCTGCGTCGTACCCAGAGGCCGACGCCGACCAGGGCGATGCTGCAAACGAACGGAATGCGCCAGCCGCCGGAGAGCAGGAACTCGTTGCCGTTCATGGTCAGCAGGTAGACGGTCAGCGACGACAGCAGCAGGCCCAGGTTCAGGCCCAGTGCCGGCCAAGCCCCCTGGCTGCCGCGCTTGCCTTCGCTGGCGTGTTCGTAGGAGGTCACCGCCGCCCCGGACAGCTCGGCGCCGGCGCCCAGGCCCTGGATGATCCGCACCAGCACCAGGATGATCGGCGCCCAGATGCCGATCGAGGCATAGCTGGGAATCAGGCCGATCAGGGTGGTGCACACGCCCATCATGCAGAAGGTGATCACCAATACCTGTTTGCGCCCGAACCTGTCGCCCAGGTAGCCGAACAGGATGCCGCCGAAGGGCCGGGCGATAAAGCCTATGGCAAAGGTGGAGAACGCCAGCAGCGAGGCGACTTTCGGGTTGCTGGGGTCGAAGAAGATTTTCGAGAAGACGATGGCCGCCATGGTGGCGTACAGATAGAAGTCGTACCACTCCAGCATCGAACCGAAGATGGTCGCCGCCGCCACCTTGCGCAGGCGCTTTTGTTTTTGTTGCGGCGTTTCGCATGCGGCCGGGGCCGCCTCATGTACTGACATCTGAGGATTCCTTGTTGTTTGTAGTTATTTTCAAGCGGGCGCGAGGCACCCGTGCAGCAGGGATCAACGGGCTTTGCGGATTCTCTCGGCAATCATCTGGCCGATAGGGATGGCCGAGGTCGCGGCCGGCGAGGGGGCGTTGCAGACGTGGACCATGCGCGGGGTTTCGGCGAACAGGAAGTCGTGCACCAGGGTGCCGTCGCGCATCACTGCCTGGGCGCGAATTCCTGCTTCATAAGGCAGCAGGTCGTCGACTTCCAGGGACGGGCAGTATTTGCGGCACTGTTCCAGGTAGCCGCGCTTGAACAGCGAGTTTTTCATTTCCGTAGTGCCGGAACCGAGGTTGTTCCAGAGGGTTTTCCAGAAGCCGGGGAAGGCTGCGTACTCGGCCACGTCGCGCCAGTTGACGGAGAACTTGCGATAGTTCTCCCGGCCCAGGCCGAGCACGGCGTTGGGCCCGACCGTGACGCTGCCGTCGATCATCCGGGTCAGGTGCACGCCGAGAAACGGCAGCTCCGGGTCGGGAATCGGGTAGATCAGGTGATTGACGATGTTGTTCTTCGCCGCCGGCAGGCGGAAGTATTCGCCACGGAACGGGATGATCTGGTGGTCGATTTTGACCCCGGCCAAGGCCGCCAGGCGATCCGATTGCAGGCCGGCGCAGGCCACCAGCTGGCGGGCGTTCCAGACCTTGTCGTCGCTGCTGATGGTGACCTGGTCGGCGCTTTCGACGATGGCGCGCACTGTGGTCTGCAGCTGCACTTCGCCGCCGGCCTTCTGGATGACCCGGGCCATGGCTTCGCACACCTGCTTGTAGTCGACGATGCCGGTGGCATCGAGGAACAGGCCGCCGAGGCCGACGATGTTCGGTTCGCGCCGTTGCAGTTCCTTTGCGTCCAGCTGTTCGACCTTCAAGCCGTTCTGCTGCGAGCGTTCATACAAAGCGTGCATGCGCTCGACTTCCAATGGTGTCGAGGCCACCAGCAGCTTGCCGCAGACCTCGAACTTGATCTGGTGCTGGGTGCAGAAATCCTTGGTCGCCTGGGCGCCGCGCTTGCACAGGTCGGCCTTGAGGCTGCCCGGGGCATAGTAGATGCCGGCGTGGATCACCCCGCTGTTGTGGCCGGTCTGGTGCTGGGCCAGGACGTTTTCCTTTTCCAGAATCAGCAGCGAGGCGCCGGGCTGGCGTTCGAGCAGCGCCATGGCGGTGGCGAGGCCAACGATGCCGCCGCCGATGATGCAGTAGTCGTAGATCATGCAGATGTCACCTTGGTTATTCTTGTTTGAGTCTGATCATCAGGTTGTCAGACAAAGTTAGCCAAACAAAGGACGCCGCACGGCAGCGTCCGCAGACAGTGGAGTTCAGGCAGTGGATTCAGGGCTTCAATCGATACTCGGCAGGTCGATTTTCAAGCGTTTGGCCGCAGCCCGCAGGTGCGCTTCGGCGCAGGCGGCGGCCTGCTGCCGGTCGCCGGCGGCGATGGCTTCGTACAGCGCCTGGTGTTCGCGGCCGGCATCGGCGGAACCGCCGACCGAATGGGCCGCCGAGTTTTCCCAGGCGGTGCGCCGCGCTTCGGCCAGTTGGCCACGGAGAAAATCATGGAAGGCGACGAAGTAGTGGTTCTTGCTGGCGTCGGCGATGGCCCGGTGGAACTCCACGTCGGCCAGGGCGGCCGCGGCCAGATCGTTGCGCTGGTCATGCATTTCCTGCAGGGCGGTGCGCATGCGTTGCAGGTCGGCGTCGTCACGGCGCTGGGCGGCGATGGACGCGGCCTGGGTCTCGATCCACAGGCGCATTTCGAACATCTGCACCAGATCGGGCTTGCGTCCCTTCTGGCTGGGAAAACGGAACACGCTGCCGCTGGGGTTCTGCGAAATGAACGAGCCCAGCCCGCGGCGGCTGACCAGGATGCCGTCGGCCTTGAGCTGCGCCACGGCCTCGCGCACCACCGAGCGGCTGACATTCAGTTGCTCGGTCAGTTGCTGCTCGGTCGGCAGGCGCGATTCGGCGGTCAGGCGACCGGCGTCGATTTCCTTGCGGATGGCGTTGACCACTCGTTCGACCAGGGTGTCGGGGCGCTGGAGCTGAAGCATGGAGGAGGTGGCTCGTAAGTCAGGTTGTCAGACAATGCCGGGGCGCCGGTTTCTTGTCAAGAAACCAGTCAGTTGCTCACAGCGGGTTGAATCAGCGCTGGTAGATCAACGCTCGCAGATCAAAGCTCGCAGATCAAAGCTCACTGATATAGGTGCCGGTGCCCTTGAGGATGTTCTGCAGGGTTTGCTCGACTTCCGCCAGGTCCGCCGCCGCGGTGTTGTGCTTGATCTCCAGGTGGTCGCTGCCATTAAGCGCGTCGGCGTCGGTCGCGGCGATTTCGATCAGCAGGCGGGTCGGGCCCAAGGTGACTTTCACCCCGTCCAGGGTCGAAGGTTCGCCGTCCAGGGTGATCTCCAGTTCGTCCTCGTCCGGGTAGCGGGTCATCAGGAACATTTCGCCCTGGTTGCTGTGGCAGCAGAGCATGGCCATGTTGTCTTCTTCGTCGTCGCACGGATTGGCGATCAGGTGGGCGGTGGTCATTTGCATGGGGCGAGTCCTGGGTCTGGCTCCGACGGGGGAGCGGGGCGAACAAAGTGCAATTCTGCCAGCCCGGGGGAATTTCTGCTGCTTTGTGTGTCAGAGAACAGGTCACGCTGGCGTCGCCGCAACTGTCCGTTTCTGGTACGACAGTCCCGTAAAACCGCGCTGCGGCCGCCGTTTTGTCTGGCGGCTGCTAGTGTTGTTCAGGGGCTGGCCCGCCAGTTGCCTGTCAATGACCGAATATGTCGCAGCACCGCAAGCAGCGGGCTTGCCGCACTCGTTAAGCTGCGCAACGGATGTGCACCTGTAAAGGCATTGCCTGGTGGGCCAGGACAGTCGTTTTTGCAGATGCCCATCCGGGAACGGTGAATGTGACCTGAGCGTCTCGTACAGCTTCACCACCCTGTCATCCTGCAACCTCTGCCCGAGATCCAGGAGCAGGATGACCGACACCCCCGCAAGGGGGATTTGCATGCGACGCTTTCATCAATAACAAGCCCAAGCGGAGTACCACAGATGGCGTTCTTCACCGCAGCCAGCAAGGCCGACTTCCAGCACCAACTGCAAGCGGCACTGGCGCAGCACATCAGTGAACAGGCACTGCCACAAGTGGCGCTGTTCGCTGAACAATTCTTCGGCATCATTTCTCTGGACGAACTCACCCAGCGTCGGCTGTCCGACCTGGCGGGCTGCACCCTTTCTGCCTGGCGCCTGCTTGAGCGCTTCGACCACGCGCAATCGCAAGTGCGCGTCTACAACCCCGATTACGAACGTCATGGCTGGCAGTCGACCCACACCGCGGTCGAAGTGCTGCACCATGACCTGCCGTTCCTGGTGGACTCGGTCCGCACCGAACTGAACCGTCGCGGCTACAGCATCCACACCCTGCAGACCACCGTGCTGAGCGTGCGTCGCGGGAGCAAGAACGAGCTGCTGGAAATCCTGCCCAAAGGCACCCAGGGCGAAGGCATCCTGCAAGAATCGCTGATGTACCTGGAGATCGACCGCTGCGCCAACACCGCCGAGCTCAATGTCCTGAGCAAGGAGCTGGAGCAGGTGCTTGGCGAAGTCCGCGTTGCGGTCGCCGATTTCGAGCCGATGAAAGCCAAGGTCCAGGAACTGATCGATGGCATCGGCAACAGCCAGTTCGAGATCGACGCCGATGAAAAGGGCGAGATCAAGAGCTTCCTGGAATGGCTGGTGGGCAACCACTTCACCTTCCTCGGCTACGAAGAGTTCGTGGTGCGCGAAGACCAGCACGGCGGCCATATCGAGTACGACCAGAACTCCTTCCTCGGCCTGACCAAGCTGCTGCGCGCCGGCCTCACCGTCGACGACCTGCGCATCGAAGACTACGCCGTGAACTACCTGCGCGAACCGACGCCGCTGTCGTTCGCCAAGGCCGCGCACCCAAGCCGCGTGCACCGTCCGGCCTACCCGGACTACGTGTCGATCCGCCAGATCGATGCCGACGGCAATGTGATCAAGGAATGCCGCTTCATGGGCCTGTACACCTCGTCGGTGTATGGCGAAAGCGTGCGGGTGATTCCTTATATCCGCCGCAAGGTGGAAATCATCGAACAGCGCTCCGGCTTCCAGGCCAAGGCGCACCTGGGCAAGGAACTGGCCCAGGTTCTTGAAGTGCTGCCCCGCGACGACCTGTTCCAGACCCCGGTGGACGAGCTGTTCAACACCGTGATGTCGATCGTGCAGATCCAGGAACGCAACAAGATCCGCGTGTTCCTGCGCAAGGACCCCTACGGTCGTTTCTGCTACTGCCTGGCCTATGTGCCGCGCGACATCTATTCCACCGAAGTGCGGCAGAAGATCCAGCAAGTGCTGATGGATCGCCTGAAAGCCACCGACTGCGAGTTCTGGACCTTCTTCTCCGAGTCCGTGCTGGCGCGCGTGCAACTGATCCTGCGGGTCGACCCGAAGAACCGCATCGACATCGACCCGCTGCTGCTGGAAAAAGAAGTGGTGCAGGCCTGCCGCAGCTGGCAGGACGACTATGCCGCACTGACCGTCGAAAGCTTCGGCGAAGCCCACGGCACCAACGTCCTGGCCGACTTCCCGAAAGGCTTCCCGGCCGGCTACCGCGAGCGCTTCGCCGCGCATTCGGCGGTGGTCGACATGCAGCACCTGTTGAGCCTGTCCGAGGCCAACCCGCTGGTGATGAGCTTCTACCAGCCGCTGACCCAGTCCACCAGCCAGCCGCTGCTGCACTGCAAGCTGTATCACGCCGATACCCCGCTGGCGCTGTCCGATGTGCTGCCGATCCTGGAAAACCTCGGCCTGCGCGTGCTTGGTGAGTTCCCGTATCGCCTGCGTCACGCCAGCGGCCGTGAGTTCTGGATTCACGACTTCGCCTTCACCGCGGCCGAAGGCCTGAACCTGGATATCCAGCAGCTCAACGACACCCTGCAGGACGCCTTCGTCCACATCGTCCGTGGCGATGCCGAGAACGATGCGTTCAACCGCCTGGTGCTGACCGCCGGCCTGCCATGGCGCGACGTCGCGCTGCTGCGTGCCTACGCCCGTTACCTGAAGCAGATCCGCCTGGGCTTCGACCTGGGTTATATCGCCAGCACCCTGAACAACCACACCGATATCGCCCGCGAGCTGACCCGGTTGTTCAAGACCCGCTTCTACCTGGCGCGCAAGCTCACCGGCGATGACCTGGAAGACAAGCAGCAACGCCTGGAGCACGCGATCCTCACCGCCCTGGACGACGTCCAGGTGCTCAACGAAGACCGCATCCTGCGTCGCTACCTGGACCTGATCAAGGCCACCCTGCGGACCAACTTCTACCAGACCGACGCCAACGGCCATAACAAGTCGTACTTCAGCTTCAAGTTCAACCCGCACCTGATTCCCGAGCTGCCCAAGCCGGTGCCGAAGTTCGAGATCTTCGTCTACTCGCCGCGCGTCGAAGGCGTGCACCTGCGTTTCGGCAACGTCGCTCGCGGCGGCCTGCGCTGGTCCGATCGTGAAGAAGACTTCCGTACCGAAGTCCTCGGCCTGGTAAAAGCCCAGCAAGTGAAGAACTCGGTGATCGTGCCGGTGGGCGCCAAGGGCGGCTTCCTGCCGCGTCGCCTGCCGCTGGGCGGCAGCCGGGACGAGATCGCGGCCGAAGGCATCGCCTGCTACCGCATCTTCATCTCCGGCCTGCTGGACATCACCGACAACCTGAAGGACGGCGCCCTGGTGCCGCCGGCCAACGTCGTGCGTCACGACGACGATGACCCGTACCTGGTGGTGGCGGCGGACAAGGGCACTGCGACCTTCTCCGACATCGCCAACGGCATCGCCATCGACTACGGCTTCTGGCTGGGCGACGCGTTCGCTTCCGGCGGTTCCGCCGGCTACGACCACAAGAAGATGGGCATCACCGCCAAGGGCGCGTGGGTCGGCGTACAGCGCCACTTCCGCGAGCGCGGCATCAATGTCCAGCAAGACAGCATCACAGTGGTGGGCGTCGGCGACATGGCCGGCGACGTGTTCGGTAACGGCTTGCTGATGTCCGACAAGCTGCAACTGGTCGCGGCCTTCAACCATATGCACATCTTCATCGACCCGAATCCGGATCCGGCCACCAGCTTTGCTGAACGCCAGCGCATGTTCGACCTGCCGCGTTCGGCCTGGAGCGACTACGACACCAGCATCATGTCCGAAGGCGGCGGCATCTTCTCGCGCAGCGCGAAGAGCATCGCCATCTCGCCGCAGATGAAAGAACGCTTCGACATCCAGGCCGACAAGCTGACCCCGACCGAGCTGCTCAACGCCTTGCTCAAGGCGCCGGTAGACCTGTTGTGGAACGGCGGTATCGGTACCTACGTCAAGGCCAGCACTGAAAGCCACGCCGATGTCGGCGACAAGGCCAACGATGCGCTGCGGGTCAACGGCAACGAGCTGCGCTGCAAGGTGGTGGGCGAGGGCGGCAACCTCGGCATGACCCAGCTGGGTCGTGTGGAGTTCGGCCTCAATGGCGGCGGTTCCAACACCGACTTCATCGACAACGCCGGTGGCGTGGACTGCTCCGACCACGAAGTGAACATCAAGATCCTGCTCAACGAAGTGGTGCATGCCGGCGACATGACCGACAAGCAGCGCAACCAGTTGCTGGCGAGCATGACCGACGAAGTCGGTGGCCTGGTGTTGGGCAACAACTACAAGCAGACCCAGGCCCTGTCCCTGGCGGCCCGTCGCGCCTTCGCGCGGATTGCCGAGTACAAGCGCCTGATGAGCGACCTGGAAGGCCGTGGCAAGCTGGATCGCGCCATCGAGTTCCTGCCGTCGGAAGATCAGCTCAACGAGCGCGTCGCCGCCGGCCACGGGCTGACCCGTCCGGAACTGTCGGTGCTGATCTCCTACAGCAAGATCGACCTCAAGGAGCAGTTGCTCAATTCCCTGGTCCCGGATGACGACTACCTGACCCGCGACATGGAAACCGCGTTCCCGCCGACCCTGGTCAGCAAGTTCGCCGAAGCCATGCGCCGTCACCGCCTGAAGCGCGAGATCGTCAGCACCCAGATCGCCAACGACCTGGTCAACCACATGGGCATCACCTTCGTGCAGCGCCTGAAGGAGTCCACTGGCATGAGCCCGGCCAACGTGGCGGGCGCCTATGTGATAGTGCGTGACATCTTCCATCTCCCGCACTGGTTCCGCCAGATCGAAGCCCTGGACCACCAGGTCTCGGCTCAGGTGCAGCTGGAGCTGATGGACGAGCTGATGCGCCTTGGCCGTCGCGCCACCCGCTGGTTCCTGCGCAGCCGCCGCAACGAGCAGGATGCCGCGCGCGACGTCGCGCACTTCGGTCCGCACCTGGCGGCGTTGGGCCTCAAGCTCGACGAACTGCTGGAAGGCCCGACCCGCGAGGGCTGGCAGACCCGCTACACCGCCTACGTCGAAGCCGGCGTGCCTGAGCTGTTGGCGCGCATGGTGGCAGGTACCACCCACCTGTACACCCTGTTGCCGATCATCGAGGCCGCGGATGTCACCGGTCACGACGCCGCCGATGTGGCCAAGGCCTACTTCGCCGTGGGCAGCGCCCTGGACTTGCCGTGGTACCTGCAGCAGATCAGCGATCTGCCGGTGGCCAATAACTGGCAGGCCCAGGCACGCGAAGCCTTCCGCGACGACGTGGACTGGCAGCAGCGGGCGATCACCATCTCGGTCCTGCAAATGGCCGACGCGCCAGAAGACATGGAAGCCCGCGTGGCCCTGTGGCTTGAGCAGAACCAGAGCATGGTCGAGCGTTGGCGCGCGATGCTGGTGGAAATCCGTGCCGCCAGCGGCACCGACTACGCCATGTACGCGGTGGCCAACCGCGAACTGCTGGACCTGGCCATGAGCGGTCAATCGGGCCTTGTAACGGCCTGATCGAGCGCTAAATGAAAAAGCCCCGTATCGCGAGATACGGGGCTTTTTTTATGGCCTCACGAAATGTTGTAACCGCTTCTGTAGGAGCGAAGCTTGCTCGCGATCCGCGCAGCGGCCAGACGCCTTTTTATCGGCTGGGCTTTGTGCTGGCTGTACTGACGTCATCGCGGGCAAGCCTCGCTCCTACAGAAGAAACGCGTGGTCTGCGTAGGGGCCCCAGGCGCTTACTGCTTCAACGGCGTCAGCACCTCATCCTCAAGGAATGTTGTAACTGCTTCTGTAGGAGCGAAGCTTGCTCGCGATCCGCGCAGCGGCCAGACGCCTTTTTATCGGCTTGGCTTTGTGCTGTCTGTACTGACGTCATCGCGGGCAAGCCTCGCTCCTACAGAAGAAACGCGGTCTGCGTAGGGGGGCAGGCGCTTACTTCTTCAACGGCGTCAGCACTTCATCCTCAAGGAATGCTGTAGCCGCTTCTGTAGGAGCGAAGCTTGCTCGCGATCCGCGCAGCGGCCAGACGCCTTTTTATCGGCTGGGCTTTGTGCTGTCGGTACTGACGTCATCGCGGGCAAGCCTCGCTCCTACAGAAGAAACGCGTGGTCTGCGTAGGGGGCCAGGCGCTTACTGCTTCAACGGCGTCAGCACTTCATCCTCAAGGAATGCTGTAGCCGCTTCTGTAGGAGCGAAGCTTGCTCGCGATCCGCGCAGCGGCCAGACGCCTTTTTATCGGCTTGGCTTTGTGCTGGCTGTACTGACGTCATCGCGGGCAAGCCTCGCTCCTACAGAAGAAACGCGTGGTCTGCGTAGGGGGGCCAGGCGCTTACTTCTGCAACGGTGTCAGTACCTCATCCTTGGCGTCCTTGAGCATGAACACCAGCAGCCGGGCCGGTTTGCTGGTGCTGGCGTTGGCCGACACCGGGTGCTGCGAGCCGGCCGGTTCGTACCAGGATTCGCCTGCCTTGTAGGTGATGGCCGGTTCGTCGTTGACCCTTGAGGTGATCTCGCCTTCGAGCACATAGGCCAGGGCCGCGCCCTTGTGCATGTGCGGCACCGTGGCCTGGCCCGGCGCGTAGTCGACGGTGAGCATCAGCGCGGTCTTGCCCGGCAGGTTGTTCAGGGCATGTTCCTGCAGGATCCTGGTTTTTTCCTGGCCGTACTCCGGGTCATGGGCGGCGGCGCCCAGGGAGGTGAGCAGGGTCAGGCCGGCAAGGGCGGAAGTCAGGGCAGCGAGGGTCTTCATGGTCGGTTTCTCCGGTTCGAAAGGGGCCGATTCAAGGTAAGCCCGCTGGCCCGACCGGCCTATAACCAATCCCGGCAAAGAACCGCAGACCAATGCCTCAGTGTTCGAAGTCGAGGGCGCAGGCCAGGCGGCTGGCCAGCAGGTCGATGAAGCCCTGGGCCGCCGGCAGATGAAAATGCGCCTGCATCTCGGCCGCCGAGCGCCATTGGCCGCGCACGCTCCAGCGGTGCGTGTCCGTACTGTCGCGGCGCAGTTCATAACCCAGGCAGCCAGGCGCCTCGCGCAGGGCGGTCAGAAGATGGTTCAGGTGCTCGCCAAGCTCGTCCGAGCGGCCCTGGGCGGCGCGAATCTGGACGCTGTTGGTCGCGGTACTGGACATGTCCAAGCCTCCGGAAATGCTGTAGCCGTTGCGCCGAGCGGTGACGGAGCGCGGTGCGGCGCGAACAGCTGGGTGGACGCTCAGGGTAGGGCGCCAAGGTGACAAGTCCAATAACCAATCCCGAGAAAAAACCGGGGCCAATCAGGCGATTTGTTGCAGGATGTCACGCACCTTGTCCAGGGCCGGGTTGATGTCCAGGGTCTCGATGGCGCCAAAGCCGATGAACAGTCCGTCCCTGACCGGCTCCTGATAAAAGAAGCTGTGCAGCGGGTAGAGCCCGACCTCGACCTTCTTCGCCAGCTCCAGCAACAGCGGGATGTTCACCGGCACCTTGCACAGCGCCGCCATGTGGAAGCCGGCGGTGGACGGCACCGCCTGCAGCCAGGGCGAGAGGTCGCCGTTCAGGCGCTGCAGGATACGCTCGCGGCGCCCGGTGTACACCGTGTGGCAGCGGCGGATGTGCTTGAGCAGGTAACCCTCGGCGATGAACTTGGCCAGCGCCCATTGCGGCAGGGTCGAGGTGTGGCAGTCGGTGAGGCGCTTGGCCTTGATCACCGCGCCGAGAATCGCCGGCGGCAGCACCGCGTAGCCCAGGCGCAGTTGCGGCAGCATGGTCTTCGAGAAGGTCCCGACATAGGCCACCACGCCACGTTTATCCAGGCTTTGCAGGGAGTTGGTGGGCCGCCCCTCGTAGCGGAACTCGCTGTCGTAATCGTCCTCGATGACGATCGCCCCCAGCTCCCGCGCCCGCTCCAGCAGGGCCTCGCGGCGGGCCTGGCTCATGGGCATGCCCAGGGGGAACTGATGGGACGGGGTGACATAGATCAGCCGCACGCCGTCGGGAATCCGCTCGACCTGGATGCCTTGGTCATCCACCGGCACGCCGATCACCGTCGCGCCCTGGGCGCTGAACAGCAGGCGCGCCGGGGTGTAGCCGGGGTCTTCCATGGCCACCAGGCTGCCGGGTTCCAGCACCACCCGGGCGATCAGGTCCAGGGCCTGTTGCGCGCCGTTGCACACCACAATGTCGGCATCGCTGCAGACCACGCCGCGGGAGAACGACACATGCCCGGCAATCGCGCTGCGCAGCGCCGGAAGGCCTTCCGGCTGGCTGTAGAAACCGCCGCTCTGGGCGATCCGCCGCAGGGCGTCCTGGGTGCAGCGCCGCCACTCTTCCTGGGGAAACTGATTGCGGCTGGTGGCGCCGCCGATGAACTCGTAGCGCGAGGTGCCTTCCAGGGTCGGATGGCGCAGGGGCGTGGGCAACTCCTGCCATCTTTCCAGGCTCTGCGCGCAGGCCAGGTCGGCGGCGCTCTGCTTGGGTTCGGCCTTCACCGGGCGGGCATTGACGAAGGTGCCGCGACCGATCCTGCCGATCAGGAAGTTCTCGTAGGTCAGCAGGCTGTAGGTGTCCGACACCGTCTTGCGCGAGATTCCCAGTTGCTCGGCCAGCAGGCGGCTCGGCGGCAACTGGGCGCCCGCCGCCAGTCGCCCGCACTCGATGGCGTCGCGCAGTTGCCGATACAGCTGGTCGGCCAGGTCCTTGCGCCCGTTGATGACGACATGCAGTTCCATCGATGAGATTCCAAAACGATCAGTGCCCGCCAGATTACCCGCCTGGCCGGGTTTGGTGTAGCGGCCTGGTATCGGGATTGGCCTGGCATCCTGGCGCGTACTGCGTACGCGATCGCAGCCTTCGGCAGCGGCTACAAGGTACGACGCTGTCTTCGGGCTGGGCGGTGTAGCCGCTGCCGCAGGCTGCGATAAGCCCGAAGGGCTTCGGCGGCCTTGAGCCCGACACCGCCCGGTGGACTGCCGATAAACCCCCGGATTGGCTATAGGGGCAGGCCGGCGCGGCCCTTAGGCTAGGGGGAAGATGAATGCAACGCCCACGGTGACCACGATGGAACCCCGCCTGGACTACTACAGCGCCTCGCCGGAAGCCCTCAAGGGCCTGTTGATGCTCGAGGCCCAAACCTTCGGCCTGTCCATCGACAAGCCCCTGCTGGAGCTGGTCAAGATCCGCGTCTCGCAACTCAACCACTGCGCGTTCTGCGCCGATATGCACGCGGTGCAGGCGCGCCAGAGCGGGGAGAGCGAACGGCGCCTGAACGTCCTGAGCGTCTGGCACGATTCGGCGCTGTTCAGCCCGCGGGAACGCTTGGCCCTGGCCTGGAGCGAGTCGGTGACCCTGTTGTCCGACGCCGCGGTGCCGGATGAGTTGTTCCAGGCGGTGCGCGGCGAGTTCAGCGAGCGCGAGCTGGTCGACCTGACCGTCGCGGTGGCCGCCATCAACTGCTGGAACCGCCTTGCCGTGGCGTTCCGCCAACAGCCCAGCATTTAACCCGGATCTCTTTCAATCCCAACAAGGTAATGCCCAATGAAACTGCTGCACGTCGATGCCAGCTCCAAAGGCGAACGTTCCAACTCCCGGGCCCTGGGCCGCTACTTTATCGAGCGGCTGCAAGGCCAGGGCGTCGACCTTAAGATCGACTACCTGGACCTGGCGGTGGATACGCCGCCCCATGTCAGCGAGGCCTTCGCCATCGCCACCTACACCGCTCCCGATGCCCGCACGCCACAGATGCGCCAGACCCTGGCGGCCTCGGATGCCCTGTGCCAGCGGGTGATGGAAGCCGATGCCTGCCTGTTCGCCATGCCGATGTACAACTGGTCGATGCCTTCGACCTTCAAGGCCTTCATCGACAGCATCACCCGCACCGAGCTGACCTACCTCAATACCCCGGACGGCATCGTTGGCCAGCTGACCCGGCAGAAGGTGCTGTTCCTCACCAGCCGTGGCGCTGACCTGCGCCCGGGCAATCCCATGGCCTGGATGGACGCGCTGACCCCGGCGCTGAAAGCAGCCTTTGCCTTTATCGGTGTGCAGAGCCCCGTGTTCGTCGATGCCCAGCCGCTGCAATTCGCCAACCCCGAAGCCCGCGAGCAAGCCCTGGAACGGGCAAGGGGTGAGCTGGATGCCGTGGCCCGGCAGTGGGCGGCCTAGACGGCTTTGCCGTCTATCGCGAGCAAGCCTCGCTCCTACAGAAGTGCGCGATCCCCGTAGGAGCGAGGCTTGCCCGCGATAGGGCCCGAACGGCCAACGCCAAACCTCAAGGCCGCTGCGGCTTCACCGAACTGCCAAAGGTATTGCCCATCCGCGTGCTGGTGGCCGCCGGGGTGGACAGGCCCATCTGGTTTGGCGGGCGCTTGTGGATCGGCACCTGCATGGCTTCCTGGTTCTTCTGCTCTGCCTTGGCGCCGTCGGGGTTGTTGCCCATCTGCTTGCTCAGGCAACCGTAGTCCGGGGCCTTGTAGCCACCCACGCTGACATCGACACAACCTTCTGTGGGCGCTTTGCCAGAAGCAGCGGCGGGCGCCTCGACCGGCGTGGCGGCGTGGCCGGCCAGCGGCAGGGCGCCGAGCATCAGGCTGGCGACAAGGGTGCAAAGCTGTTTCATCGGGGGCCTCCTGGCGGGCCCGGGAGGGGCCGTTGCGGTCCTTGAGTGTAGAGCAAGGCGCGTGGCGAAAAGGTGATGGTTTTTTTGCGGGTGCCGTAACACCAGATTCATAAACTGGCCTCAGGATGACGGTTTTCAGGGACAAGCCAGCCGTGCAGCGACGCCGAGCAAAGGTCGGGTATCGGTCTTTCTTTCACGCGGGGTTCGCGCGCTGCGGTCTTGCGCTGCTGCTGGTGCTGGCGGCGGGTATGGCGCGGGCGGCACCGCAGGAGCCGCCGATGGTGGATTCGCACCGGCTGCTGGACCTGAACATCGCCGCGCAAGACCTGGCCGAAGCGCTGGAACTGTTCAGTCGCTCGACCGGGATGGCGGTGCTGGTGGACCGCGAGCTGACCCGCGGGCGCCGCTCGGTACGGGTCCAGGGGCGCTACAGCGCCCGGGATGCCCTGAGTCGCTTGCTGACAGGAAGTGGTTTGATGGCCCGTTATGCCCGTTCCGATGCCTTTACCCTGCAAGTCGCCCAGCTCAGCGATGGGCCCGCCCCCAAGGGCGCGGGCGGCAACGCCGGGGCCTGGGCCAGTGACAGTTTCGCCAGTGCGCTGCAACGCGCGGTGGAGGCCGGCCTGTGCCGTTCGGAACTGACCCGGCCGGGTCGCTATCGCGCGGTGCTGCAACTGTGGATCGACCGTGGCGGGCATATCGAGCACAGCCGCCTGGTCACCACCACCGGCGATCTGCGGCGCGACGAGGCGCTGGTACAGAGCCTGAGCGAGACCTGGGTCGAGCGGCCCGCACCGAGTTCGCTGCGCCAGCCAGTGACCTTGCTTCTGATACCTGACAGCGCAGGAAAACGCATGGATTGCAGACAACGCCAAGGAGCCTCCGGGGCATGAAGAATACCGGGCACAGTGCGATGGTCAGGTTGTTCCTGACCTCCTACGACGACTTCAAGGTGCGTCTGCGACGGCGCCTGGGCTCGGAGGACCTGGCCAACGATGTGCTGCACGAAACCTACCTGCGGGTCGACCGCATGGAAGAGCCGCCGAACCTGGCCCAGCCCAATGCCTACCTCTATCGCATGGCCCTGAACATCGCCGCCGACCGCCGCGAGGCCGATGCCCGGCTGCTCACCGGCAGCGAGGTCGAGGAGCTGTTGCAGATCAGCGATGAAGCCCTGGACCCGTCGCGGGTGGTGGGCGGGCAGAAGGAAATCCAGTCCCTGCTCAAGGCGCTTTACGAGCTGCCGGCGCGGCGGCGCAAGATCTTTATTGCCGCGCGCCTGGAGGAGGCGCCGCACCTGGAAATCTCCCAGCGCTTCGGCATTTCGACACGGATGGTCGAGAAGGAAATCAAGGCTGCCCTGGGCCACTGCGCCTCGCGCCTTGAAAGAAAAGTGATTCAGCGGTTCGGTCCCGGCGCCGGAAAACCGTCCTAGTCACTAAAGGCCCCGATTAATCCGTGAGTACCCGCACGCTTGAACATCTTTAGCATCTCCACTTCTCGGGCCACACCGGACCACCGGCTGCGCAACGAGGCCCAGGACTGGCTGCTCCTGCTGACCTCGGGGCGGGCCACCGCCGCCGACGCCCGGGCCTTGCAGCAGTGGTGCGCGCAGAGC
Organism: Pseudomonas sp. 22526; assembly: GCF_052044735.1. Taxonomy (NCBI): domain Bacteria; kingdom Pseudomonadati; phylum Pseudomonadota; class Gammaproteobacteria; order Pseudomonadales; family Pseudomonadaceae; genus Pseudomonas; species Pseudomonas sp. 22526. Next base: position 9,748 of record NZ_JBQENK010000027.1, on the reverse strand, counting down.
CCGCAGCATGCCGCGGCCTTCGAACAGGCCAAGTTGCTGTGGCACAGCCTGAAGCCGGCCGCCGAACAGTGCCAGCAGCAGACCCAGCCGCGGCGCTTCGGGCGCCGGGCCTTTCTCGGCGGGGCACTGGCGGCCTCGGTGGCGCTGGTGGCGGTGCGGGTTTCGGTGCCCGGCGGTTTTGCCGGGCTGAGCGCCGACTACCGCACCGAGGTCGGCGAGCAGCGCCGGGTCGAGCTGGAAGACGGGCTGAGCCTGGAACTCAACACCCAGACCCGCATCAGCCGGCGCGAGCTGGCGCAAGGCGGGCAGGGCATCGAACTGCTCGAAGGCGAGGTCGAGGTGTCGAGCCAGGGCGCGCTGCCGGTGCGGGTCCAGGCCGGCAATGGCTGGCTCAGCGCTTCGCAGGCGCGTTTCAACGTGCGCAATATCAACCACAGCGTCTGCGTGACCTGCATCGATGGCGCGCTGCAGGTCGAGGTCGCGGGCCGGCTGATCCGCCTGGACAGCGGTCGCCAGCTGACCTACGACAGCCGCCAGGTCGGCGAGCCGAAGGCGGTGGACCCGACGGCGGTGATCGCCTGGCGCGAGCAGGTGCTGGTGTTCGACAACGCCACCCTCAACACGGTGATCGACGAGATCAACCGCTACCGCCCGGGCATGCTGGTGCTGCTCAACGCCGAACTGGGCAAGCGCAAGGTGCAGGCGCGTTTCAACCTCAACCAACTGGCCGGCGTGGCCCTGCTGATCCGCGACGCCTACGGGGCCAAATGCACCGAGTTGCCAGGGGGCGTGGTGCTATTGAGCTGAAGCACAGAACCCGTAGGAGCGAAGCTTGCTCGCGATAGCGTCCATTCAGATCAACCGCGTCGCCTGGATCGCGGGCAAGCCTCGCTCCTACAGAATCGCCGTCGACACCAATGCCCCGTTACCGTTGCGTAGCCGCTGCCGAGCGCAGCGAGGCTGCGATCGAGGACGAAGTCCTCGCAAAACCTGAACATGCGGTTTTCCAGGAAGAACAGGTTGTCCGGTTTTACGGCCGTAGGCCGTTCGCAGCCTCGCAGGCTCGGCAGCGGCTACAGGTGGCGCGCCAGCACCAAACCTGTAGGAGCGAAGCTTGCTCGCGATAGCGTCCGTTCAGATCAACCGCGTTGCCTGGATCGCGGGCAAGCCTCGCTCCTACAGAATTGCTGTCGACACCAATGTCCGTAACCGCCGCATAACCGTGCGTGGCTGCTGTGTAGCCGCTGCCGAGCGTAGCGAGGCTGCGATCGAGGTGGGCGGCATTCCGACGAAGTCCTCGCAAAACCTGTGTATGCGGTTTTCCAGAAGGAACAGGTTGTCCGGTTTTACGGCCGTAGGCCGTTCGCAGCCTCGCTGCGCTCGGCAGCGGCTACAGGTGCGGTGTCCAACCGGTCTATTCCAACGGCCCCAACACCTGCCGATAACGTTCTTCACCTTGGGGCGTCTGCCGTACCAGGCGGATCTCCAGGCCTGGCGGGTTCTCCTTGCGGTTGCCGCTGAGCTGGCGCCAGCCCTTGTCCCTATCCCAGACCCGCAGCTGCAAGTCGCTGACGTGCTCCAGCACCGCCACGCCGTTTTTCGGCGCGGGCAGCGGGTAACGATCGCGGGCCGGCGCCGCCGCGCGGTACAGGGTGTCGCCCTTGAGCCACCAGCGCACCCGTTGCAGGCCTTCGCCGGGCGTCGCCGCGGTGCGGATCACATCCAGGCGGAAGGTGCCGCTGTCGGCGCTGCGCACGGTCAGGGCCGGCGGCACATCGGGGGCTTCGGCATCGGCCCCGGCCGGCACTGGCTCCATCAATTCCACGCTGGCCCGCAGTGCCACGTCCCGTTCCAGCTGGTGCAGGGTGCGCAGCAGCTCTTCGGTCTGCTCGCTGCTGGCCTGCAAATGGCTGTCGGCCCGGCTGACGCTGTCCAGCCCACGCCAGGCGATCACACTGACCACGGCCATCAGCAGGATCGCCACCATCACCTCGATCAGGGTAAAGCCGCCTTGCCGCTTATTGATCCGGGCCCTCATGGCAGCGCCACCACCCGTACCACGCCGGTGGCGGTGCGTTGCACCGTCAGGCTGTTTTGGCCGTCGGACAGTTGCACCTGCAGCGGCGCGTCTATCCATTCGGCGTTGAGCACCAGCCGCGGGCCGGGCTCGATGCGCACTTTGATCGACGAACTTTCCCAGGGCCGCGGGCGCAGCTGCGGGTCGTCCTTGAACTGGTCGAGGCCGCGACCGTCGTCGCTGGGCCGGCTGAAGGCGAAGCCCTTGGCGTCCGCCCGCCAACTGATGGGGCGGCCATCCACGCGCGCCTCGGCCTGGGCCACCTGGAGCAACTGGGCCAGGCGCTCGGCATCCTTGCGCAGGCCCTGCAGCGGGTCGGGGCGGATGCTCAGGCTGATGGCGGCGCTGGCGATCCCGATGATCACCAGCACCACCATCAGCTCGATCAGGGTGAAGCCCTGTTGTCGGGATGGGGTCATGGGGCGCGCCTCCTGTGCGTCGCTTTTCATCCTGCCCGGTGAATGTGAAATAAAAACGTGACCATTGCGCGGTAGGCTGCGAAGACGGACAAACAGGAGGTCCTTGCCATGGCATTCGTCCATCGATTTTCCCCGCCGCAGCTGGTGCAGTCCCTGGCCCTGCTGGCGATCGTGGCCGGGGTGGCGACCTGGTCGTCGCTGCTGCTGACCCCCGCCGAGTCGCGCACCCCGCAGGCGCCGCCGCAAGCCCTGGCCGCCCAGGCCCAGAGCCCGGCGCAGCAGTGGTTTTCCAACCAGCCGCTGGCGCTGGACATCAAGGTCACCGGGCTGATGGCCAGCCCCCGTGGCGCGGTGGCGATTCTCAGCCTCAACGACGCGCCGCCGCGCAGCTTCCTGGTGGGCGAGCGCCTGGCCCAGGGCGTGCAACTGGTGGCCATCGAGGGTGACGGGGTGGTGATCGAACGCGGCGGCGAGCGCTCGCGGCTGGATGTCAGCAAGTTGCCGGAGAGTCCGGCGCTGCCGGTGCTGACCCGTCAATGACGACCCTGTACGAAATAAACAGATTCCCTTGTAGGAGCGAGCTTGCTCGCGATGGACGTTAACGATAACGCGTGTTGAATGGATGNGAACGCGGCGCTCTCGGGCCCATCGCGAGCAAGCTCGCTCCTACAGTACGACCCCTAGCGATTGGGGTTCTTCGGCACCCGCGCGACCAGGGTGTCCAGGCGCGCCAGGGGCGGGGCCTCGCGGCTGCGGTCGAGGACCAGCACGCTGACCCTGGACAGCCGCGGGTCGGGGCTGGGGGCGATGTTCTGCTCGCAGCGCAGCTTGAGCCGGCCCTGGTCGCACTCGATGTTCTTGGTCCCGGGCGGCAGGCGGCCTTCCAGGCGCAATTCCGCCAGGCGCGACTGGGCCGCCAGCAGGGCGATGGATTTATCCCGCAGCAAACCGTTGCTCTGGGTCATCAACCCGGCCACGCGCACTGCCGCCGACATGGCCACGGCAATGATCGCCAGCGCCACCAGCACCTCGATCAGGGTGAAACCCCGCTGTTTGGCTGGCCGCCTGGCGGGTGGTTTGGGGAATGGCTGGCGTGGCCCAGGCATGGACGTCTCGTGGCGCAAATGAAGGCTTGCAGCCTAACCGGCAAATTTGACCGATTGGCTACGGACGCTCCCGAGCAACGTCAATATCACTGACATATTTTCTTGTAACACTGCCCGACGAATCGAAATCAAGCCAAGGAACGTCGAGATGGATGTCGTGCGCTTCACGTCACACCCCCAGTCCAACCCCAAGCCCCACCGCCCCCGCGGCCAGGGCGGTTTCACCCTGATCGAGATCATGGTGGTGGTGGTCATTCTCGGGATCCTGGCCGCGATGGTAGTGCCCAAGGTGCTCGACCGTCCGGACCAGGCCCGAGCCACCGCGGCCAAGCAGGACATCGGCGGGCTGATGCAGGCCCTCAAGCTCTATCGCCTCGACCACGGCACCTACCCGAGCATGAACCAGGGCCTGAAAGTGCTGGTGGAGCGCCCTGCGGACGCCAAGAACAGCAACTGGCGCTCCTACCTGGAACGCCTGCCCAACGACCCTTGGGGGCGTCCTTACCATTACCTGAACCCGGGGGCCAACGGCGAAGTGGATGTGTTCTCCCTGGGGGCCGACGGCCAGCCAGACGGTGACGGCGTGAATGCCGATATCGGCTCCTGGCAGTTGTAAGCGCCGCCATGACAGCCCGTTCGCCGACAGCGGCGAAACAGCGTGGCATGGCCATTATCAGCGCCTTGTTGATCGCCGCCGTGGTGGCGGTGATCGCCGGCGGCATGCTGACCCGCCAGACCCTGTTCACCCGCGGGCTGGAAAGCGAGCAGTTGCGGGTCCAGGGCAGCTGGCAGCTGCAGGGCGGTATGGAAGTCAGCCGCCAGCGCCTGTGGGAAGACCGCCAGCGCGACGTGCTGACCCGCCTCGACCAGAACTGGGCGCGGCCGATCCAGCTCGCGGCCCTGGGCCCGGGCGCCGGGCCGTTCGAGGGGCGGCTGGAGGACGAGCAGGGCAAGTTCAACCTGCGCAACCTGCTGGCCAATGACCGGCTCGACCCCTTGCAGATAGAGAGTTTCCAGCGCCTGTGCGAGCTGCTCGGGGTCAACGCGACCCTGGGCCAGCGCATCAGCCAGCGGGTGATCGCCTCCTACCCACGGCTGTTGAGCCCGGAAGGTACGGTGGCGCCGGCCAATACTGGCTTCCAGAGCGGCCGCGACACTTCGCCGGAGGCCGCACGCAAACCGCTGCTGGCCAAGCAGCCGATGCTGCGCAGCCTCGACGACCTGCTGGGGGTCAATGGCGTCGATGAAAAGCTGCTGGCGCGCCTGGAGCCCTTTGTCACCATCCTGCCGGCCAATACCTGGGTCAACGGCAACACCGCCAGTGCCGAAGTGCTCGCCGCGACGGTGCCGGGGCTGGCGCTGCCACGGGCCAAGGCGCTGATCGCCGAGCGCGACAGCGGCCAGTGGTTCATCAACCAGGGTGACTTCATCAACCGCCTGCGCATGCCGAACGTGCCGGCGGACGCGGTGCGGGTCGGCATCACCAGCGAGTGGTTCCGCCTGCAAGGCCAGGCCCGCGGCGAACGACGTCGGGTCAAGCTGCTGGCCTTGCTGCACCGCAGCGAAGACAACATGCCGCGGGTGATCTGGTCGCGGGTGGGCGTATGAGCCGCTTGCGCGTCAGCCTGCCGCCCTTGCACACACTGACGGCCGAGAGCCGGGTGAGCTTTGCCCGGCTCCAGGCTAAAGAAGGCCAGGTCAAGGAAGCCGGCGAAGCCAGCCTGAGGCAGCTGGGGCAGGTGCCCAAGACGCCGGCCGTGGAGTGTTTCCTGCACCCCGAGGACAGCCTGCTGGCGAGCATCGAGCTGCCGGCCCTGGCGCCGGCCAAGGTCAGCGCGGCGGTGGCCTGTGCCGCCCAGGCGCTGATTCTTGGCCACAGCGACAGCATGTACGTGGCCCACAGCCCGCGCGACAGCGACGGTCAGGTGCACATCAGCTGGTTGCCGCGCGAAGCGCTGGCGCAGTTGGGCCGGGTGCTGGAGCAGGCCGGCCTGAAACTGCGCGGCCTGTACCCGGCGCCCTATGCCTTGCCGGTGCCGGCGGCGGGCCAGTTGACCGCCTGTCTGCAGGACCAGCACCTGTTGCTGCGCCACAGCCCGCAGCAGGGCAGTGTGCAACCGCTGCCGGAAGACGCCTTGCAGGCCCTGCTGGCCAACGGCGCCGGGCTGCAATGGGTGGGCGAGGCGGCCCCGCAAGGGGCGCTGGAGCAACTGCCGGACAGCTGCCGCTGGACCGGCCCATCACCCGACTGGGGCCTGCACGGCGGCGTGCAGAACAACACTGCTCGCCAACAGGGCTGGGGCCGTGCCGCGGCGCTGTGTGCGGCGGCGCTGGTGGTCTGGACCCTGGGTCTGAACCTCTACGCCGCGCGTCAGGCGGCCCAGGGCCAGCAGCTCAAGGCGCAGATGAGCCAGCGGGTGCAACAGGTGTTCCCGGAATTGCCGGTAATCCTCAACCCCCTGCAACAGGCGCGTCAGCAACTGGCGGCGCGGCAGAGCGGGGCCAGCGGCGATGCTCCGCAAAGCTTCAACAGCCTGGTGCAGCAGGCCAGCAACGCCATGCCTTTCGTGATCGGCGGAGTGGAGCAACTGAACTACCAGAACGGCGAATTGCAGCTGAGCCTGCTCAGCGACACCCGCGTCCCCGCAGCCGACAGCGGCTGGCAGGGCCTGCTGACCCAGGCCGGGCTCGAAGCCAGCCCCGGCGACCAGGGCTGGACCCTGCGCGCAGCCAGTGGCATGGCGTCCGGCGCGGTGCCGATGGAAGCCGAAGACAGCGAGGAAGACGAGGATGAATAAGCTGACCCTCAACCACTACCGGCAGCGCTGGCAGCGTCAGGCTACCCAGGCGCGGCTGTACTGGAACGGTCTGGCCCTGCGCGAGAAACGCCTGCTGACCGGCGCGGCGGCGGTGCTGGGCGGCCTGCTGGTGTGGCTGGTGCTGATCGAGCCAGCGTTGAAAAAGATCGATTACTGGCAGGCCGAGATCCCCAAGCTGCGCTCCCAGTCCGAAGCCCTGGAGCTGGTGCTGCACCAGGCCGGCGGGCCCCGTGGCGGTGAGCCGGGGCAGAGCCTGGAGCAGTCCCTGCGCCAGACCCTGGACGCCGCCGGCCTGCAGGGGCTGTACCAGTTGCAGGTGGCGGGCGAGGGCGAATCCCAGGCCTGGCACTTGAGTTTTCAAGAGGCCCCGGCGGATGCCGTGGTCGGCTGGCTGCTGGGCAATCCCCGGCAGTTTTCCCTGGAAGTGATGGAGGCCCGCCTGCAGCGCGCGGGGCCGGCCGACATCGATGGCACGGCCGGCAAACTGTCCGGAACCGTTCGCATGGATCAGGCGCTGGGCGCTAAGGAAGCTTCATGAAGTGGTCAGGCTCTTTCTATGCTCGCCAGTCGCGCAAGGCGCTGCCCTTGCTCCTGCTGGGGCCGCTGGCCCTGGCGCTGGCGGCGTGCAGTAACAACAAGGAACCGCAGCCGCCGTTGCTGGTGGACAGCGAACTGGGGCGGCCCCTGGGCGAGACCAATCGCAGCGGCGGCGACGTGGTGGCCGAGCGGGAGCGGGCCCAGGCACAACAGACCCAGCGTCCCAGGTACCAGCATCCGATCAGCCGTGCGGGACGCGCCCCCGGTGCTCCCGCCGCCAGCAGCACGGTGGTGCGCAATCCCTTGGGCGACCAGCCGGTGCGCCTGAATTTCGTCGATGTCGATATCCAGGCCGTGGTCCGGGCGCTGGCGCGTTCCACCGGCCAGCAGTTCCTGGTAGACCCGCGGGTCAAGGGCAACCTGACCCTGGTCAGCGAGGGTGAAGTGCCGGCCCACCAGGCCTACGACATGCTGCTGGCGGCCCTGCGCATGCAGGGCTTCAGCGTGGTCGACGTCGGCGGCGTGGCCCAGGTGGTGCCGGAAGCCGACGCCAAGCTGCTCGGCGGGCCGATCTACAACGCCGGCAAGCCGTCGGCCAACGGCATGCTGACCCGCACCTTCCGCCTGCAGTACGAAAACGCGGTGAACCTGATCCCGGTGCTGCGCCCGATCGTGTCGCCGAACAACCCGATCAACGCCTACCCGGGCAACAACAGCATCGTCATCACCGACTACGCCGAGAACCTCACCCGGGTGGCGCAGATCATCGAAGGCATCGACATCCCCAGCGCCCTGGACACCGACGTGGTGCCGGTGCAGAACGGCATCGCCGTGGACATCGCCGGCATGGTCTCCGAGCTGCTGGAAACCCAGGGCGCCGACCCGACCCAGAAAGTCAGCGTGGTCGGCGATCCGCGTTCCAACTCGATCATCATCCGCACCGGCAGCCCCGAGCGCACCGAGCTGGCGCGCAACCTGATCTACAAGCTGGACAACGCCCAGAGCAACCCGAGCAACCTGCACGTGGTGTACCTGCGCAACGCCCAGGCCGGCAAGCTGGCCCAGGCCCTGCGCGGCCTGCTCACCGGCGAGAGCGACAGCGGCACCGGCGACAACGCGCGGGCCATGCTCGGCAGCATGGGCGGCATGAGCCAGGGCGGCAGTTCCAGCAGCGGCCAGAGCGGCAGCAGCAGCTCCAGCAGTGGCAGCTCCAGCCTCAGCGGCAGCAGTAGCTCCGGCAGCGGCTATGCCCAGGGCGGCAGTTCCAGCAGCAGCCAGGGCGGCACCCAGGCGTCCGACCAGAACCCCGCCTTCAGTGCCGGCGGCGTGACCATCCAGGCCGATGCCACCACCAACACCTTGCTGATCTCCGCGCCGGAACCGCTGTACCGCAACCTGCGGGAAGTCATCGACATGCTCGACCAGCGCCGCGCCCAGGTGGTGATCGAAAGCCTGATCGTCGAGGTCAACGAAGACGACGCCGCCGAGTTCGGCGTGCAGTGGCAGACCGGCAACCTGGGGGGCAGCGGCGTCATCGGCGGCGCCAACCTCGGCGGCAGTGGCCTCAACCTCAACGGCAAGACCAGCATCGACGTGCTGCCCCAGGGCCTCAACGTCGGCCTGGTCAACGGCACCGTGGACATCCCCGGGATCGGCAAGATCCTCGACCTCAAGGTGCTGGCCCGGGCCCTGAGGAGCAAGGGCGGGAGCAACGTGCTGTCGACCCCGAACCTGCTGACCCTGGACAACGAAGCGGCGAGCATCTTCGTCGGCCAGACCATTCCCTTCGTCACCGGCAGCTACGTCACCGGCGGTGGCGGCAACAGCAACAACCCGTTCCAGACCGTGCAGCGCGAAGAGGTGGGCCTGAAGCTGAATGTGCGGCCACAGATTTCCGAGGGCGGCACGGTCAAGCTCGACATCTACCAGGAAGTCAGCAGCGTCGACCAGCGTGCCTCGGTGGAGGCTGGTACCGTGACCAACAAGCGCGCGATCGACACCAGCATCCTGCTCGACGACGGCCAGATCATGGTCCTCGGCGGCCTGCTGCAGGACGGCTACAGCCAGAGCAACAGCGCGGTGCCGTGGCTGTCGACCCTTCCCGGGATTGGCGCGCTGTTTCGCAACGAAGGCCGCTCGACCAACAAGACCAACCTGATGGTGTTCCTGCGGCCCTACATCATTCGCGACAGCGCCGCGGGGCGCAGCATCACCCTCAACCGCTACGACTTCATGCGCCGCGCCCAGGGCGGCCTGCAGCCGGACCGCAGCTGGGCCATGCCGGACATGCAGGCGCCGCAACTGCCTTCGGCGGAGCAGGGGGTGCCGGGGGTTGTGCCGGTGGCGTCGCCCGCGTCGGGGCAGGTGCCGAGGGCGAGGATCAAAGCGGTGCCGGTTCAATGAGTTCGTTTGTTGCGCTTACGCGCCGGGTGTCTGACGGGGTACATATCCGTTGCTGCGGTAACGGCGGCTTATGGTTCCGCCCTTACGGCGGGTCACTTTTGGCAAACGCCCCAAAAGTAACCAAAAAGTCTTGCCCCTCCATTCGGTGCCTCGCTAAGGCTCGGCATGCCCTCACTCCGGCATTGCTCCGGGGGCCCGCCGCCACAGGCCATCCATGGCCTGGGGCGGCTAGCGCGGCATCCCTGCCGCGCTACCCCCTACGCAACGCCTGCGTTCGGCCTCTGGGAAAGGGGCGGGTGGATCAAGAGCAAGAGCCACAGCAAGAGCCACAGCCAAGCGCGTTTTACGCGCTTCTTGTAGCCGCTGCCGCAGGCTGCGATCGGCTGC